>JACQHI010000022.1 GCA_016199105.1 Lentisphaerota bacterium
GGAGATGATCTCGCGCACGCGTACAGGCAACGTAGAGCAGGTGGCGCTCGGTGTCATAAACCTCCTGCAAGTCTGCATCGTCTCTGATCGCTTCGATGCGTTCCTGCAAGGGGATGATCTCGCCGCAGCGTTCCTGCGTTGAAGCAGTTGGGAATTGCCGGATGAAAACCATGCGTGATTTTACCGTTGACTCCAGCGACCAAGCTGGTAGTCTGCTTTCCAGTCATCCCCATGTTGGTCCCCGGATTTGGATCCGGGGCCGCATGGCCCCCCGCAGGTTACGACCTGCGGGTTCTTTTTTTGTCCCCGTTTTCTTCTCTGGAGGAAATCAACATGACTTCCTCCAAATGTGAACGGGTTGTCTTTTTTGTGGACGGATTCAACCTCTACCATTCGATTTGCGCTGCCGCCGGACGTTTTCCCGACGTTTCCGTCAAGTGGCTCGATCTTCCCGGTCTCTTTCGCAGTTATCTTTACGTCCTTGGTTCCGCGGCGGCGATCAGCGGGGTGCACTACTTCACCGCCTATGCCCATCATCTCGCGCATTCCGAGCCCGGCAAGGTGGCGCGGCATAAAGCGTATATCCGCGCGCTGTCGGCGACAGGCGTGTGGTTGTGCGAATCCCACTTCAAGCCGAAAGACTCCTGGGACACATGGACCGGCCAGCGTTTCCGGACCCATGAGGAGAAGGAGACCGACGTTGCGATGGCTTGCGCCGTGCTCGAGGGCGCGGCCAGAGGACAATTCGATACGGCCGTCCTGGTCACGGGCGACACAGATCTTCGCCCCGTCGTTCTTGCTTTTCAGCGGCTGTATCCGGGAAAACGCCTGCTTTTCGCCTTTCCTTTCGATCGCAAAAACAACGAACTGTCCTCCATTGCCCCCGGCTCATTCACGCTCAGCGCCGAATCGTATGCGCGACACCAGTTACCTGATCGCGTGCGCCTGCCCAGCGGCAAGTTCGTGACCAAGCCGGAGACATGGTGAAGCGTTCATGAATGCGACGTCTATTCAGGACTCTGTTTTTCGATCCTCCCCATGCCGGTCCCCGGACTTGGTTCCACGGCCGCATCTCGTTCAGCGCCGACGTGCTGGCGCAACCGCGCCGCTTTCGGGAGTTCGTCATTGTCCACGAGCTTCTTCATCTGAAAGTCCCGAATCACGGCAAGCTCTTCAAAAGCCTGCTCAAGGCGTATTTGGGAAATAGCCGTTCATTACGGGTCATCGGCTGAACGGCAGTGGCTTGAAGGGCTTGCCCATACGGCCTGGATTTCGCGTTTGACGCGCCCGAACCGGGTGCTACACTGTTCCGCATGAATTCAAAACTATGGTCCGGTTTGACGGCGGCTGTGGTCTTGGGGTTGGTGGCAACCTCCGGCTATGGCCAGAACACCAGCGGCATCAACGTGATGGGGCGGTATCATTCGGAAAACGCCACCTTCACGGATCTGCCGTTCGGCAATGGCGACATCTCCTATCATGGCAGCATCGAATATGGAGAAAAAATGGTGACCTGGCAATTGGGGGCGGATTATTCTCCCGACGTCTCCGGCACCCGCGATGCGCAACCCGGGGTCACCAATGCGCTGATCGATTACGTGGTGACGCCGCAACTGCATTTGCTGTTGATGGATGGACCGTGGCGGGGCGGGGTGGGCATCCTGAGCAGCTATGTGCAAGACATGGACGACGAGGGGGATTGGATCGGTCCTTACGGCCAGGTTCAGTTGGGATTCCAGTTGCCGATCTATAAGAAAATCGCCCTGCGGGCCGCCGTGTATTATACGGTCGAATCGATCGGCAGCATTTATGAATTTGGCTTCGGGGATTTGGAATACGGCGCGGGAATCCACTATCCGTTCTGAACCGTGAACTCAGAACCTGATAACCTGCAAAGTGCCCCGTTGTTCAGCGTTGGCGCCGCCGATGTGGACGCCGGGGACCTGGTGACGCGCATCCGGGAGACGGTGGCGCGGAAAATGGAGCAGGGCCTCTATAACGACCCGCGGGTGGCGCGCGCGGAGCGTTCGAATCTGGTGAATCTCCAGGATGACGATGCCTTTCTCGCCTTGTACCTCGACTGCCTGCGGCATGCCGTTTTCGTGGATATCAACGATTTCGAGATCCGCGAACGGCGCCAGTGGCTCCAGGTCTTGTCGCTCCCCCTGAAAAAAGGGATATGGAAACTGCTCAAATTTTACACCTACCGCCTTTGGACCCAGCAGAACGAGGTGAACGGCCTCCTGTTGACCGCCGTCGAAGGCGTCGCCGGAAAATACGAGAACCGGATCAAAGCCCTTGAAACCCGTCTCGCGAGCCTGGAGGGCCGGCTTGGACGTGAGTCCCGTTGGCGTGAGCCACGTTGTGGCAACGCCACTCACGTGGGACGAGGGCCAACGTCCTTCACGGGAAAGGCAGAGGGATGCCCGCCGCCCAGCGCATAGCCTTCATCAGCCCCCGTTTCTCGGAAGGGGCCACGGTGGGCGGGGCGGAGACGCTGCTGCGGAGGCTGGCCGAACGCGCCGCGAAGGCCGGGCGCGAGGTCACGTTCCTGACCACCTGCGCCCGCGATCATTTCACCTGGAAGAACGAGCTTCCCGAGGGCGCCCGCCGGTTCGGGGACCTGACCGTCCGGTTTTTTCCCGTGGATGAGGATCGCGATGTCGCCGCTTTCCTGGCCGTGCAGGAGGTCATCAGCCGCCGGGGCGTCTGTTCGCCGTCCGACGAGGTCCTCTGGCTTCGCAACAGCGTCAACAGCAGGGCGTTGTGCCGATTTCTGACGGACCATGCCGCCGGGTACGATCGGATCGTCATGGGGCCTTATCTCTTCGGCTTGATCTGGGCTGTCTCGCAAATTTGCCCTTCCAAAATCCTCCTGCTGCCGTGCCTGCATGATGAGGGATTCGCCGCCGTGGGGGAGATCAAGGCGATGTTTCACCGCGTCAGGGACATCCTTTTCAATTCGGATCCGGAACGGGAGCTGGCGCGCCGTCTGTATGACTTGCCGGATGGAAAAGGCCGGGTGGTCGGGATGGGGCTGGACCCGTTCGAGGTTTCCGCCACGGCGTTTGCCGCCCGCCGGGCGCTATCCGCGCCCTATGTTCTCTATTCCGGACGGCGTGAGGCCGGCAAGGGCGTGCCGCTGCTTCTCGATTATCTGACGGTCTTCCGAGCCAGAACGCGGCGGGATGTGAAACTGGTTTTCACGGGCTCCGGCTCGCTTGAAATTCCGCCGGATTTGCGGCCTCATGTGCTGGATGTCGGGTTTGTTTCCGAGCAGGAAAAGCACGAAGCCATGGCGGGGGCGGCGGTCTTCTGCCATCCTTCCGTGAACGAAAGCCTGAGCATTGTCCTCCTGGAATCCTGGCTGGCGGGCACGCCCGCGCTCGTGCATGCGCGTTGCGCGGTGACCCGTCATCATTGCCGGACGAGCGGCGGCGGCCTGTGGTTCGGCACCTATCCCGAGTTCGAGGAGGAACTCTTGCTCCTGCTGACGGACGAACCGCTGCGCCGCGCCCTGGGCGAGGCGGGCCGGCGGTATGTGCGGCGCGAGTATGCCTGGGAGGTTGTGGAGAAAAAACTGTGGGAGGCGCTGGACGGTCCGGGGGAAGACGCCACATGACGCGATCCCTGCATCAGTTTGTCGCCGGGTTTTCCACCGGAGATGCCATCAGCAACGAGGCCCGGTTGTTGAGATCGCTGTTCAGGTCCTGGAATCTGGCGTCCGATATTTTCAGCGAAGCCGGCCACATCCATCCGGACTGGCGCCGGGAGGTGAAGGACGCGGAGGCCTTCGCGGCGGTCTGCCGCCCGGAGGACACGGTGCTGCTGCAACTGTCCATCGGCTCGCCGGTCAACGACGTGTTCCGTTCCCTGCCGTGCCGGAAGATCATCCGCTATCAGAACATCACGCCGCCGGATTATTTCCGGGGATTCAACGAGCCGCTCGTCCGCCGCCTCGAATGGGGACGCCGCCAGGCGCGGGAGCTGGCCGGTCTGGAGGCGCAGGTGACGGCGGCCAGCCGGTACAACGCCGAGGATTTGCGGTCGCTGGGCTACCGGGAGGTCCGGGTCTTGCCCCTGCTGTTCGACATGGAGTTCATCCGCACCCGTCCGGACGCCGCCACGGCGCGGAAATACCGGGACGGCCGGCGGAACATCCTGTTCGTGGGGCGGTGCGCGCCGAACAAGAGGATCGACGATCTGCTCCGCGCCTTTTTTTATTTTCAAACTTTTGTCGAGCCGGCGTCGCGTCTGATCGTGGCCGGCTCGACTGTGGGCATGGACCGCTATTATGCGCTGCTGCGGACGCTGGCGAGCGAACTGCGGCTGGAGCAGGTGGTGTTTGCGGGGGCCGTGTCGCAGGGGATCCTGACCGCCCTCTATGCCGCGGCGGATCTGTTCCTGTGCATGAGCGAACACGAGGGTGTCGGCATCCCGTTGTTCGAGAGCATGGTGCA
>JACQHI010000214.1 GCA_016199105.1 Lentisphaerota bacterium
AATTAGAGCCTTTCGGATTGGGGATCGATGGAGGGCGGCAGGCCCTGCCGCCGTGATCGAATGCGGCGACGGGGCCCGTCGCCCTCCAATAGATACACGATAAAACATGTTGGTTATGGGCTGGCCCCGCCACGGCGGGGTAAACCGCGCAGGAAACCATGCAGAATGCTTCAACGAAACCGGATGGGACGATTGGATCCGCGCCCCTTCTCTCCATCATCATTCCGTTCAAAAACGAGGAGCGGACCCTTCCCCTGGTCTTGGACAGCCTGGCCCGGCAGCAAGTCGCTTTCCCGTATGAAGTCATCCTGGCCGACGGCTGTTCCACCGATCGTTCCGTCGAGGTCATCCGCTCGCATCCCCTTTCGTCGAAAGTGCCGGTCACCATCCTGCCGCTCGCGCCGGACAACCACGGCATGACGGTGGCCCGCAACGCCGGCGCGAAGGTCGCCCGCGGAAGCCTCCTGCTGTTCATGCAATCCGACATTCGCATCCGCGACGAAAACGCCCTGGCGAAAGTGGCGCGCGCCTTCGACGACGACGCCGTGGTGGGCACGACCTTCATTGACGTGGGGCCCGGCGGCGAATTTCTCCGTTATGATTTCTGGGGCCAATTCTTCATGTCGCGCTTCTTCGGCAGCCGTGTGGAGCAGGATTTCGACACGAAATTCAACGGCGTCCGCAAGACCGCCTTCGACCGAATCGGCGGGTTCGACGAGCAACATTACGCCCTGGGCGGCGAGGACTTCAATTTCCTGATACGGCTCTCGCGGACGGGAACCATCGCCGATACGGACGTCGAGGTGGAGCACCTTCACGGGTTCAACAAGCGGCACGGTCCCCTGGGACTCCTGAAAAAATACGCCCGCAACTCCGAGGTCTTCGGCGTGACCCTGCCCTTTTACTGGAAACATCGGACCCATGCCCCGGGCTTTCTCTGGTCGCTGACCCAGCAGGCGGCCGTCTGCACGCTGTGCATCCTCTCGCTCATCCCGGCGTTTTGGCTATGGACAGGGCCGCTGCTGCTGGCCATGGGCGCGGTCTGGAGTCGAAAGGTCTACCGCCATATCCGCAACTGGCGCCTGATCTGGGTCCCCTTTTTCAGCGTACTCGTGCTGTTCGTGTTCACCGTGTTTTTCCTCAAGGGCCTGATCACGGGCAAAACCGGGTTCGTTTTTGATAATAAGATGCGATAGAATCGTCGAAGACGATTCTATTTATATTTTTTTGTAAAAAAAATGGCCGAGTATCTTTCCATCTGCATCCCCACCTACAACCGCGCGCGGCTGCTGGAAAGCCTGCTTGCCTCCCTGCGCCGCCAGGTGGAGCGCGACCCGGCCGTGGCGGAGCAGGTGGCCTTCTATTTTTCCGACAACGCCTCGCCGGACAACACGCCGCGGGTCATCGAGGCTTTCAAGGGGCACGGGCTGCCCGTCAGCGTGACCCGGAACGACACCAACATCGGGATCCGCGAAAACGTCCTGAAAGCCTACACGCTCACGCGCGGCCGCTACACGTGGGTCCTGGGCGATGACGAGATTCTGGATGAACACGCCCTGGCGAACATCCTGCCGGTCCTGCGCCGGCACGAGCCGGGATTGCTGGTCGCGCTCAACACGCGCTATCCCTGGCCCGTACCGGAGCGGAAAGTGTTCGCCAACCTGACCGATTACGCCCGTGAATGCGCGCGGGTGAATCCGCACATCCTGGCCGAACACACGCTGTGCTCGAGCAACATTGTGCGGTCCGACTGCTACGATCCCGCCTGCGCCCGGGAACACATCGAGCTGTTTCTCGGCCAGATGTTCGGCCTCATGAAGGCCCTGCACGCCCGCGGCGCCCCCGTGGTGCTGGCGGATTTCCCGGTCATCACCGTTCGCGAGGCGAGGCCCAACGCGAGCCCGGCTGACGGCGAATGGTCCGCCCTCGACAAATGCTGGATTGATTACCTGGGCTGGCTGAAGGCGGAACTCCAGCTCCCGGAACTGGATCCCACGGCCCCCAGCCGCCGGGCGAGGGACGTCATGCTGTCGCGCCTGCGGGCGAACCCGCTGAAGTTCCTGATCAACCACTGGCGCGCCCTCTTCCAGCCCTCCGCCTGGCGCTTTCTCTTCACCCGGCTCTTCGGAGTGAAGAAGCCATAACTGAAGATCGCGAAGTAAGAAAAGCCATTGGACGAAAAAAACAAAAGAGGCTTCAGAGGGGGTTCTTAACCACGGAAAACACGAACCACACGGAAGGGGAGCGGCGATTGTAGGGCGGCCATGTCGCCCGGGACTGGCCGCCGTCCGGGGAAGACGGCGGGCATATCCCGCCATGACATGCCCGCCCTTCTACAGGAATTCGGATAACGCTCCGTGCCCCAACAAGCAGCTTACGGTCTGATGGTCGCATGGGTGCCGCTCCAGCCGAACGGAACCGAAACGAAGCCAGAGGAACTCCGGAGCAGATACCACATTCCATCCAGCCCGTTGAACACGGCCACGTCCGTACGACCATCCCCGTCATAATCCGCCACGACCGGCACCGGCCCATTCCAACCGAAGTTCAACGACAACAGGGTCCCGTCACTGCTCTTCCGGATATACCAGTTGCCGGTCATGCGGTTATAGACCGCCAGGTCGGTGATACGGTCCCCGTCGTAATCCGCCGGCGCCGGCTCCATATCAGGCCCGCCGAATTGCGCCCCCCACAGCAGGAGTTCCCCGGTTACCCGCCGCGCAAACCACGTCCCGGCCGCCTCGTTGTACAACCCCAGCTCCGTGATGCCGTCCCCGTCGAAGTCCCCCGACACCGGCGTCAGGCCGTTGCCGCCGAAAACCTCCCCCCACAACAGCGCATAGCCCCGCAGGGAAACCACGTACCATTGCCCGGACAATTCATGATAGATCGCCAGATCCATCAGGCCATCCCCATCGTAATCCCCCGCCACCGGCAGCGTATCGGACCAGCCGAACTGCACCCTGATAAAGCCGGCCTTCGATCCCAGCAGGTACCAGACCGCCGTCGGCGGATAATACACTCCGAGGTCCATCGCCCCATCGCCGTCATAGTCCGCCGGAATCGGATACGGCCCGTTCCAGCCGAACTGCACCGCGCCCATCCACGCCCCCGCCACGTCCGCCAGGTACCACATGCCCCACGGCGGGAAATACACCGCCACGTCAGCGCGGCCGTCGGCGTTGAAATCCCCCGTCACATCCGGCGCCACCGGGAAGTCTGAAGACAGCCCGCAGGCCACCGCCCCCGTCCCCAGCGCCTGCACGCTCACCCGGTACAGCCCCGCCGTGGCTGGCCCGCCCGGCATCACGTCCGTCATCGGCAGGTTCGCCGGCAGGAACACCCCGTATTGCATTCCCGGCCGGTCGCTCGGCAGACGATCCGCGAGCACCCACGCATTGCTCCCGCTGTGCAAGCCCAGCTTCACCTGCCCCAGCGCCACCGTCCCCGTCCAAGCCACGTCAATCCATTTCCCGCCTTTCCCCGGACTCGTTCCGTCCGGCAACAGCACCGACAAGCTCCCGTCCGGATAATCCCCCGCATCCAGCGGATTCGAGCCCCACGCCACCTCCACCCCATCCCAGAACCCGTCTCCATCCGTGTCCGGATCGTTCGGGTCCGTGCCGTAAATGTCCGTCTCAGTCAGATCGCTCAACCCATCTCCGTCGCTATCCGCAAGGACAGATCCGCGAAATCCTGAATCTCCCATGCTGAACGCGCCCTGCCCGGCCGCGTTAGTCGCGCGCACCCAGTAAAAATACGTTTCGCCGGGTATCGCGTTCGTATCGTCATAGAGTGTCGTGCTCAACCCGCGGACGAGCACACCGGCCAACGAGGAATCGTTCACCGTATTCCGGAACAGCACGTAGCCCGTCGCTCCGCTCGCGGGATTCCACGTCACCCGCACGCAGTTAGAGAAGGTGCCATCCGACGCCGACAACCCGGTGGGTGTCGTTGGAATTACGATATATGTCCGCTCGAACCGTCGCAGCGCCACGCTCATATTCCCAGCCGCATCCATGCAGGCGCCCGCCCCGACATCCACCGTCACCAGACCCGGACCGGATGGAATCACCGTGAACGTGTAGTTCGACGCATTGATCGCAGTGAAACCGCCCACCAATCCGTTCACCACGATCACATCCGGCGCGGCAAAGCCCGTGACGGATTCGTTGAAGGTCACGCTCACGGGAATCGGATTTGAACTCGTCGGATCGCCCGCCACACCCGCGAGAAATCCCGTCGGCGCCACACTGTCATAGACTCTGACCAGGTTGACCGCGACTGTATTGGAGTTCCCTGCCTGATCCGCGCAAACGCCCGCCGGGATATCGGCTCTCACCAATCCCTGACCAACCGGCGCCAGGTTGAACGTGTAATTCGACGCGCTGTTGGTCGTAAATCCGCCCAGCGTCGCGTTCACGACGCTCACATCCGACGCCGCGAATCCGGCGACGGATTCGCTGAACATCACGGACACCGGAATCGGATTTGAACTCGTCGGATCCGGTGCCAGGCTGCTCAATGCCACTCCCGGCGCCACGCTATCATACATCCTCGCGATGGGCGCCGCCGCGCTGTTCGAATTCCCGGCCCCATCCACGCACACCCCCGCCGGGATACCCACTCCCACCAACCCCTGCCCCGAAGGCACCACATTGAATGTATAGTTGGATGGGCTGTTGGTCGTAAATCCGCCAATCGTCGCATTCGAGACGATTACATCCGGCGCCGCGAATCCGGCGACGGATTCGTGGAAGGTAACAGTCACCGGGATCGGAGAGAACCGCGTCGGATCCGTTGCCGTGGAACCGAGCTGCACCGTCGAGCCCAGGTTATCCACCCACACGTTCACGGTCTGACTCGAAGCCACGAAAGGCTGCACGGGATCCGTCATCCGGATACTCACCGAGAGGTTGGTCTCCAAGCCGTTCAATGCCAACCCATTTCCCGCCGCCTTGGTGTCCCAGACCAATTGCGCCCGGTTGGTCGTCAAGGAGGTCGGCAGGCCCGTAATCTGATTAGTTCCCGCGTTCGTCACCGTCACGGCCCCGTAAACGGACGTGGCCACAACGATCCAAGCCTTGTTGGTTGCCGGTCCAGCCCCCGCATAGCCATACTCAACCCGCAGCTCCACCGCATTGGTCCAGGCATCGAACACCGAGACATCCAGCGTTACCAGGCCCGACCCGTCATTGGTCTGCGCCAGCCCGTTCAGGATCAAC
>JACQHI010000228.1 GCA_016199105.1 Lentisphaerota bacterium
CGGCTCGCCGGAGTCTCGCCCTCCATGTTGCCAAATACGTGGTTTTCCAGGCGTTTGGACGTGAGTCCCCGATCCGGATCGGGGCCAACGCTTGTCCCGCCATCTGATTCTTGTCTATGAAACAAAACTGGCGCACATAGGAGAGACCGTTATGAAGAAAAACACAAAATCGCTTATGACAACGCTCGGAATCCAGGAACCGGTTGCATATCAGATTGTCCAGCGGCAAGGCTTCGAGCCCGCCATGGCTCATGAGCACGGCAATACCGCCGCCCGGGGACGAGGGCTGTTCCCTGTCAGGCTGAAATCGGCTCCGCCCGCCAAGACGCTGTTGCAATATCGTGCCGTGCCGCTGAAAAACGCCTTTGGCCAGGGCGTGGAGTGGACGCCGTTCGAGGTTCCAACCGATCCCGTGGCCTGCGTTCCCGCCGGGGGATGGTACCGGCTGGAAATTCGCGCGTGGGCGAATGACACCGTGCAGGCGTTTGGATCGGTTGAGCCGGTGGGCGTCGGTGAAGTTTTCCTGATCGCCGGACAGTCCTATGCCGACAACTGCAACGACGAATTGTTGCGGGTCGGCGACCCCGAAGGGCGCGTTGCCGCGTATGATCCGGCGACCGGACAGTGGCGGATCGCGCACGATCCGCAGCCCACCCCGTCAGGACATCGCGATGGCAGCCTCTGGCCGATCCTGGGCGACATGCTGCTTTCCATGGCCCGCGTCCCCATCGGTTTCGTGAACGTCGCTGTCGGCGGCACCGCATCGTCCACCTGGCTTCCCGGCCAGACGAATTACCGGAACCTCGTGAAGGCGGGAAAGGCCATCGGACGGTTTCGCCACGTCCTGTGGCAGCAGGGCGAATCGGATGTGATCGGCGGAGTTTCGACGGCGACGTATGCCGGCAACATTACCGCCATCAGGAAAGCTTCCGCGAGAGAGTGGGGATTCCAGCCGCCGTGGCTCCTCGCCAAGTCAACGCTTCACCCGATGGTGTATAACAACCCGGCCGGCGAACAGAAGATACGCCAAGCCATTGCCCGGCTCTGGGCCCGGAAGGGCTTCGCCCCCGGTCCTGACACCGATATCCTCGGCGGCGACCATCGCGGCGGCCCGGAATCCCGCCGGCATTTCTCGCCCCAAGGCCAGCGCGCGGCCGGCCTCTTGTGGTTTTCCTCCGTCTGGACCGCGCTTCACGCGCGGCGGCGAGGCGACTGATCCTCAACGAACGTTAAAATGTCGAGTCGAAGTCCGCGGTGAACTCGACGCCCTTGAAAAAGGACTTCGCGTCGAACAGGCCGGCTGCAATAGGCTGGTTGACGATCAGATTGCCGATGCGGCGGGTTTCCTGGGCGGCCATCGCGGGCTCCAGCATAACGCCTTTCTGCAGACAGGGAATCCAGCAATCGTCCGAGACCTTCGTAAACTGGCTGTATTCGTAAACGGCCACCTTGTCTTTCATGTCGTCCGCCCGGAAAAACTCCAGCCGGGCCAGCCGCCCGTCGGCATCGCAGCCGAGGACGACATAGACTTTCTCGGTTTTATATCCGCGCCGCACCGGCAATTCCGGCGTGCTTTCCAGCACGGTCTCGGGCGCGTTCCGGAACCGGGTCAGGTGCTCCATCGGCGTGGCGGGTATGTTGTTCACCGTCCTCAGCCAATCGGCATCCAGCGACTGGATCGGCCGCGAGAACCCCTTGGGCGCCCCTTCCTGGTAATAATAGAGCGTGGCGCCGTCCGACACGATCCGGCGCTTCATCGGGGCGATATTCTCGACGTGAACCTGGTTCGGCTTCCGGTAATAGACGCGGGTCAACCACTCCACGGACGACTTCTCGGTCCGGACTTCCTTGCGAATATCGCCGCTCAGCGACTCGATCCGTTCGTACCCTTGGCAGAGCTTTTCCACCACGGTCGGCTCGGCGGCCGAGGCGGCCAGCGAAAAGGCCCAACACATCCAGGCCGGCCCGATTCCAAACATCAGTTGTCGTTGCCAAAATCTCATATACGACCTGTCACACGGCCTACCCGAGCGCTCGTCCCGCGCCTGGCAGGATCGGCCAGGGAGTGCGACCCTCCCAAAACAAATTGTGGGGATGATTCAATGGTTCATGGTTGGGTTCGTCCAACAACCATGGAACTGTGAACCGTTGAAACCCACCCAATCAGGCGTCCTTCAACGGCATGGGGTTGCAGAGGTTCTTGCCGGACGTGGCGGCGCGGCCGCAGTTGAAGCAGAGAAATTTCGGATGCTTCACCAGCTTGCGGATTTCATCGTAGCGCGCCTCGCTCGCCAGCACGCAGAGATGCCCCTTGTGCGATCCTTTGCAGACAGTCTTGGCCATGATTTTGTATTCTCCTAATGGCTTTGTGGAACGTCGCTTATCCCGTCCGTCAATACCGGCTGAACCCGCCAATGTCAAGCCCATGGAGGCTCACGAAGAAAAACCCCGTGCGAGTATTCGCGCCGGTCCTCTTCGTTCGTGGCCTGCGCCTGTTCGAGCCAGCTCATCCATACCCGGTCCAGTTCCTCATCCGTCAAGGACTTCAAATCCAGATCTTCTTCGCTGAGAAACTCGTCGCGCATTCCGTTCATGCCGCAGCAATTCGCATTATGGCCGCCAACGTTCCGGATGACAGGCAAGAATGCCTGTCTTACTGGGAGTAAGTCGGCCATTCCTGGCTGACTCAGGCGTCGAACGGCGTCATCATGCGAATTGCTGCTCATGCTGGCGCTCCCGGCAAGGCGAATGGAAGCCGGCCTTCGGCGCGCTTGACCATCGCGTCATGCGCGTCACGGATGGCCATCCCGTCCATCTCGCGGGCCACATCAGACCAGGCCTGACTCCATGGTTCAGCCACCGCCATGTAGGCGGCCAGCCGCTCTTCATTGGCGTGCATCAGACGCCGGCGCTCCGCGTCCAGCGCGGCTTCCAGCGCCTCGACGCCGTCGCGGACAGCCAGAAGCGCGGGCCGCCGCCGTGCCAGGGAAACGATCTTGTCGGGATGTGTTGCCGCAAGTTCCATGAGATCGCGCGCACTACGGGAGCACAGGATTTGCTCGTCCGCATCGCTCATGCGTCTGGCCAGTTCGCCGATCACGGCATAGTCCTTCTCCCTGTTCGTTTTTTTAAGCTCCACCAGGTCTTTGGCGCCGACAAAAGGGAACTCGCGGTGTTCCTGTTCCCGCCACAGCCGTTTGACCGCATCGCCATCCAACCGTGGCGGACGGGTGACGAAGTCCGTTCGCACGCGCAATCCCTTCCAGGCGAATTCCAAGTGCGAACTCCAACCGCCGGCCAGCCAGCGGATATCCAACGGCGCTCCAAACCGATAGTGCGCGCCGTATCCCGCCAGCACCGATACAACATGGCGCAGGGCCTCCTCGTCCTCCCTCAAAATCCAATCGCCATCCTTGCTCATGATAGCCAGGCGATGCAGAACCACGGCCTGTCCACCGCTCAATATCGCGCGCAGTCTGCCGCCATTGAACTGCCGGGTGAGTTCGAGATAGATGTTGGCGCTCATCGCTAAGACGCATGCTAGGGCGGAGGCATGCGGAAAGCAAGCACGCCGTTCGCCGGAAAAAGGCGGGGCACTCCTTCTCAGAACAACATTTCTTTGCTCTGCGCCGCCGGGAAGCGTATAACCGGGGCCTGCTTCACGGCCTGCCCGAGCGTCGGCCAGGGTTCAACTGTTACTCGGAGAAAATAATAGTTATGAAAAAGACATCGCGCCGCACACCCTCCCCTGCCAAGCCGTCCACCGCTTCACCTGCGCGCTCTCCCCGCCACGAGCCCTCCTTCGAGGACGCGCAGGGCTGGTGGAACAAGATGCTGCTGCCGGTCACGTTTTTGGGCGTTCCCGGCTCGCCCCGGAATCCCGCCGTGCTCTGGAATGCCGGGCTGATTTTCTCCGCCCAGCTCCGCCGCTTCCATCCCTTCTGGCGGCACTGGGCGTTCCCGGCCGGGCACGCCGCCGAATTCGCCGGCTACGAGCCGGACGGCATTCAACTGGAATTCTCCTTCGGCGACACCTGGCACCTGCCGGACCGTCCGAACAATACCGCCGGCGAAGTCCATCAGGAACTGATGGATGGCCGGATGCCGATCGTCAACACCCGCCTGAAACATGCCGGACTCGACTGGTCCGCCACGATGTTCTCCCGGCTCGTGAACGGCGACACGGCGGAATCCGGCAACGAGCCCCTGCTCACGGAGGTGCGCTGGACCGCCACCAATCCAACGGACGCCCCGATCAAGGCCCAGTGCGCCTGTCATCTTCACGAACCCCATATCAGCCTTGGCTACACCATCGAGTGGCAGGCCGGCGCCCCGCGTCGCTTCTGTCCCATCGTCTGGCAGGCCCCCATGCTCCTCAACGAGGTCGGCAAGGCGCGTCTGGCCATCCTCGCGGAACGGGGCGGTGATGTCTCGTTCCAGGGCGCTTTGACCGAGGAACAAGTCAAGCGCGCGGACTCGAAGCTGGCCGAACAGGGCGTGGACAAGGATTCCCTGATCTTCCGCGTGGAGGTGCCCCCTCGCGAATCGCGCTCCGTCCGTCTTCTGATTCCCTTCTTCTATCTGGACGCGGGGACGCTTCTGCGGGAACTGGCAACACCGTTCGATCAGGCGCTGTTCGCCGCCCGCCGTTATTGGGAAGGCGTCTATGCCAAAGCCGGACAACTCCGCTCGCCCGAGCCCATCGTCAACGATTCCTTCGACGCCTATCTGTATCAGGCGATGCTGGCCACCGGCCGCCGTCCGCGGACCGGTCCCTGGATCCTGAAAACCAGCCCCAACAACTACGAGCACCTCTGGAGCGCCCACGCCTCCATCGGCGCTTACAGCATGGACCTGCGCGGACAGCACGAATGGAGCCGCCGCATCTTCGACACCTTCCTCGAACACCAGGGGCCGATCCCCGCCTCCGCGCTCCACCTGTTCGGCGACAAGCAGGTGGACGCCAGCGAAGGCTTCAGCGCGCATCCCGGTTTCCTCGGCAATATCGAGGGGCACATGGCCATCCTCTGGACCTTCTATCACGGCTGGATCCTCTGGGGCATCGCCCAGCACGCGCACCTGACGGGCGACTGGGCCTGGTTCAACCGCCACCTGGACAAACTCATCCTTGCCTGCGAATGGATCGTGGAGCAGCGCCGCCGCACGAGTTTGAGAGACGCCAAGGGCAACAAGGTCATCTCCTACGGCATGATGCCGGCCGCCAACGCCTTCGACTGGGGCTTCGGCCACGTGTTCTGGTCAGACGCGCACACCTGGCGCGGACTCGACGCGATCGTCCAATGCCTGGAAAGCCTCCGGCATCCCAAGGCGGCGCGCTATCGCGAGGAGACGGAAGCCTACCGGCAGGACCTGATCGCCGCCGTCGTCCGCAGCCGCGACCTCGCGCCGCCCGTCCCGCTGAAAGGCAAGGCAACCATTCCCTTCGTTCCGATGTGCACGGAAATGCTCGACTACGCCAAGATGGATTGGACTTACATCGCCTGTGGTCCGCTCAATCTGGCCTGGGCGGGCGTCGTTCCGGCCCGTCATGAGCTCGTTGACCAGATGCTCGCCTTTATCGAGGCCGGCCGGCCGGCCAAAAAGGAGATACCGAAAGCCGCAGCCATCCCATCCCGGGAATGTTTCACCGAAGCGAACCTGACTTGTGACGGGCGGACGCAGCTGTGGCGGCGCCGCCTGACGTACGAACCCGGCTGGCTGGCGCATGCCTTCGTGTCCCGCGACCGCGACGACCTGCCCGAATTCTTCGAGGCCATGTACAGCCAGCTTTCCAACGGCGGCCAGCACGTAAACCTGCGGTCCCCCGTCGAATCGCGGGAAGGCGTGGCCTGGTGCCAGCCGGGACAGGCGAACCTGCTCTGGCTGATACGCGACATGCTGGTGAGGGAACAGGAAAACACCCTGCTCCTCGCCGGCGCCTGCCCGCGCGCCTGGCTGGCGAAGGGCCAGACGATCGAAATCCGGGACCTGCCGACACGGTTCGGCAAGGTCAGCTTCCTGCTCAAGGCCGAATCCGACAAGCCGGTCATTCGCGGCATCATGGATTTCGCGTTCCGGACCCCGCCCGCGAGCATCCGGCTGCGTCTGCGGCTTCCGGGCGGCGCGTTGCCGAAAAAGGTTTCCGTGAACGGCAAGAGCGTTCCGCCGTCGGGCAACGAGTGGCTGGACCTGCCAACGGATTGTCAAACGATCGAAGCGCAGTATTGAGAGAAGAGGAGTTCCCACATGATCCATGTTCTCGCGTCGATTCGGGTGAAACCGGGCTGCAGGGCCCGGTTCCTGGAAATCTTCAAAAGCAATGTCCCGGCGGTGCGGGCGGAACCCGGCTGCGGAGAATACCGGCCGACGGTGGACATCGAGTCCGGCCTAAAGCCCCAACGCCTGGAGCCCGACACGGTCGTCATCATCGAGAAATGGGAGAGTCTCGACGCCCTGCGGAAGCACCTGGCCGCCCCGCACATGGCCGCCTACCGGGAAAAATCCAAGGACTTGGTCGCCGACGTATCGCTGAAGGTGCTGCAGGACGCGTAAAGGAAGAAGGCCACACGGTCCGCGAATCGCCGAGCCTTACACCGCGAAAACGTAGTCCATTTCAAATAGGCAACCTTTGCTAGACGGGAGGAAACTCTGTGCCTGGCAACCGACGATCTCAGAACGGGCAGGACGGAGAACCAAACGAGCACGGGGAAAAACCGCGCGAACAGACGTCTTCAATTGTCGAGTCAGTTCATCTTCATCAAGGCCAATGGCGCCGAGACGAACAACGATTCTTGCGGAGTCCTTTAGTAAAGGAGCCAAACCGGCCCACGACTCTTTGATGAACTTCCAGTAGTTTGATGCTCTCGCATGGCGGTCGTCTTTCGACACCTTTCCATATGTCGGTCGGGGTTCCCCGCCGAGAAACCAAAGTCGAAGCCATTGGTCTTCCTCGTATCGCGTGACATTCAGATAGGGCGGCGATGTAACGACAAGGGCGATCTGTTTTCGGAGTCCTGGGAAATGGTTAGATACACGGCGGGCATCAGTCATCTTGACTTTGCCAGTATGGCATTCGGGAAGATCCTTCAGGCGGCATTCCGCCTTTGGCCTGAGCATGTCGAACACCCTGCGCTTCTTTGGAAAAAGTTCGTTGTCGCGCCAGTATCGAAGGGAATAGTCAGGCTTCAGGCAAATTGTCCGCGGCATTTGATTGCTGAAATAGGCTCTTGATCGATCCATTTCGCCATGAAGCGAACCAAGAATCAGCGCCGCAATGAATCTTTCGGCGCGGTCCGTGCGCCATTTAAGGACTGCCCGAAGGAAAAGCAGTTCGCTAAGTGTGGACGCGAAAAATGCGCGGCGAAAAAAAGGAGGCAACGCTAACCGCATCTTTTTCCATTGGTCGGGGCAGGTCTGTTCGTAATCTTCTTTGAGTTGGGCAATCCTCTCGGTGACCTGATCCAGCGTTGGCCGTTCCGCCTTGGCACGGGACACACAGAACGCAACCGGGTTTATGTCGGAGCCTGCGGCATTCCTCCCTGAAAGGAGAGATTCAAGAATGGTCGTGCCCCGGCCACAAAACGGGTCGAACACCCAATCGTCCTTCTTGGAGTATGCCTCCACGTGCTCCCGGACGAAAGTCTCCGGGAACATGGCGAAATATGGGCAGATTGCATGGAGTGACAACCTTTGCTTTGTCATGCTGTGACCTTCTTCAGAATATTTTCGCACCAGCGCATGCTGGTTTGTTCCGTGAGTTGACGGAATTGGCCGCTGGGCACACAACAAGCTATACGGCAACGGTCAAAAAAAAGTTTCGCCGACACGGCGCGGTCCGCAAAAAGATCTGGTGAAATGCGATGTGGGATGAAAAACGTCTTGACGATTGGACTCCTGTCTCCACCGAGCCAGAGCGAACAGAAATCATTAGGTTGCAGTTCATTAATTTTGTCGTCCCAATCACTCCCCGATGCACAGTGTCCAAAAAGAACAAGTTTGCCAATCTGCTCGTCCGGGAAATGTTTCCAGGCCACAAGATCAAGTCCTCCGTCTTTTCGGCGCAGTGTCTTGCGCGCAACAGGAGTCCACTCCTTGACCTTGCCGCAAACGACAGTTAGCGCCTCAAGAAAACCGGATGGCAATTCCTTGCGTGGCGAACCGAATCGTAAGGCATCACCGCCGATGTAGTTTCGAGCCGCTAGGCACGATAATTGCTCAAACATTATCTCATGTTGAAAACCTTTAATCTTCTTCATTTTCTCGTCGCAGTAGGATAGGAGCAAACAGAACACATAAGGTGTGAAGTCTCGCCAGTCGCCCTTGGATTTTAATAACGTGCCGGAGAATGTGAAGGGGTAATTTTCCCGTGTCGCGGCAACACGCCGATGGAGTTCGCGCATGCAGTCGGTGCAAATGGTGTCGAAACCATCAACGCCAAGTCTGTTCAGCGCTCGCTGAAGGTCCCCGTGACTGGCATTGCCATCGTCAACGGTCAACGCCAATAGTTCTAGCCAGTCCGTAAGAACGATCGGATCAGCAACATCAGACGGAAGAGGAATACTCGTTGACATGGTTCACCCCTTTGCCTTCTTGTGCATTTCATCGGCAATACTGTGCGCCAGATCAAGGAGTCCGTCCATGACACGAAGCATTTCCTTTTCGCCCTTGTAGCCCGTCGTTACGGTGGCCTTGGCCTCTTGCAGAGCATCTTTGGATCTAACCAAGGCTTCTTGGAAACGACGATCATCACCGAGGCTGATCTCATAGGCTCTTTGCAGGCTGATTCCAGAACGCAATGCATAAAGCGCCTGCTTGTTGCCGAGAACACGACGGAGATAACCCAGGTGTGGATTCTGGCGTTCAACCACGGGGGACTTGCTATCGGACTTGCTCCCGAACAACCAGACCATGAGTTCCTGAAGTTGGGGTAAATGTGATTTCGGCACCGGGTTGTCCTTCAGGGATTGCTCAGCGTCAATACCCAAGAAGTTTTGATACTCTTTTTGGTCGGCCGCAGTGTACAAGTGCGAAAAATAGAACCGGTTGGCGATTCGGTCTTCCCGCTTGAATTCCGTCATCTTCTCTGCCTGTTCAAGCAGGATGATGCCGCGATAGATACGCGTTACCGTGCTGTGTTGGTCACCAATCCTGCGGGCAATCTCGTCAAGTGAAATGCCATACGTGCGGCGAACACTTGCGATATAGGCGGCTTTGCTGAACGAATCCCATTCCTTCGGTCCATTCACATGACGGAAACCGAAGTACTCCCAAAGGGCCTTTTTGTCTGGATAAATGGAAACCGGCAATTGGCCCAAGGCCTTGCGTTGCTTCTCGGTGATTTCCGGGAGGTCAGTTGCTTTGACCAGTCTGCGTAGTTCAACTTCTCGAAGCAATTTGACGGCGGCAAGACGGCGATTGCCTTCTACCACGATGAACTTGTCCTTTTGCTCTGGCTTCTTCGGATCGCCGGGCACAATGAACAGAGGTTCCTCTTCAAAATACCCGTTTGCCGCAATGGAGAGCGCGACTTCGCTGACAGCCATTTCGTCCCACAGGACTTGGACAAGTTCGTCCTGTGATTTTGTGTCTCCGATGGCGGTAAGCCTAGGATTATCAGCGTCCAGCAGTAATAGATCAACATCCCTGAATTCAATCTTTAGTGTTTTCTTTTCAGACATAAAAGCCTCCCCCTTCTATGTTTCCATAACCTTCGTGCATTCTTCGCCGAATTGACTGATGACGCGGACGGCGATTTTCTGGCCCTTGCGTTTAACCTCGATGGGGTGCGATTTGTGGCCATATAAGCGCGAAAAGGCGTCGTCGTCTATCTCGATCTTGAGTGTCTTCTCGGCCTGACGCTTGGCGCTGGTCATGGCAAGGTCGGAAAGGCCCCTCTGCCACCTGGCGAACTCGTCCTTGTCGCCGCCGCAGAAGAAGACCTGCCGGACAAAGAAGTTGCTCCCGTCGTAATCGTCGTCCACCATCCAGTAGGCAATATCAGCCACGTCGCGGGCCTTGACCGCGTCCGTGACCGGATCGTAGATGTCGAGTCCGCGGATTTCCACCTGAATGAACTTGTTATCCGCAGATGACGCATACTTGCGCTGATTGGACTTGTCCTTCTTCAAATCATCAATCGGCAATCGGCAATCAACAATTCCTATGTCCGGTTCACCAATGGTGACGAAGGACGCCGCTTTCTTGTCACGCTTCAGAAGACCGTCCTGCATGAGATCATCATGCATGCGGACCTTGGTCACCTCGAAACTGCCCATGCTCGTGGTGACGTTCAGGTTCTCGATATTGCTTTCAAAAGAAAAGCCCAGGATGATGAGCCAGTCGGCGTCCCCCCTCTTTCGGCATTCCTTGACTGCCTCATTGACCGCCTGGCGGCTGACCGTTCCGAATTTCGGGCCGATATGGATGTAGGCTTTTTTCTCGACAAGAGGAATGGCCGGCACACCGGTGCCGTCCGTTTTCTTGGCGACGGGCAAGGGACTGCCCTTCCTACCCTTATCGGTGCCCATATAGAACCCTTCGGCGTGGAGATAGCCGCTGCTCAGCCTATCCACGCGGGTAAAGACGGCCTGTTCATTGCGGATGCCGTTCTTGACCCCGGCGGATTTCAGATGCTCGAAAATGCGCTCCTCGAAATTCTCAATTTCGTCCGTGTCTGGGATGGCCTTGTCCAGTTCTTCTGGCGCAACCGGCTCGAAATTCTGCAACGTCTCGACCGTGAACGGGCCGGACACGCGGAGTTTTTTCTTATCCGCTTCCGGCTGGTCATAGAGGGTTTCTTC
>JACQHI010000229.1 GCA_016199105.1 Lentisphaerota bacterium
CACCATCATCAACCAGAAGGACACCGGCGTCATTTGCGTCTATGTGGCCGTCGGCCAGAAGAACTCCACAGTGGCGCGCGTGGTGAAGGCGCTGGAGGATCACGGCGCCCTCGGGCATACGATCGTGGTCGTGGCCTCGGCGGCGGATCCGGCCACCCTGCAATATATCGCCCCCTACAGCGGCTGCGCCATGGCCGAGGAATTCATGGACGAGGGCAAGCCGGTGCTGATCGTTTACGACGACCTGTCCAAGCATGCCGTGGCGTATCGCCAGTTGTCGCTGCTGTTGCGGCGCCCGCCGGGCCGCGAAGCCTATCCGGGCGATGTCTTTTTCCTGCATTCCCGCCTGCTCGAGCGCGCGGCCAAGTATTCGGACGAGAAGGGCGCCGGAAGCCTGACGGCGCTGCCGATCATCGAGACGCAGGCGGGCGACCTTTCGGCGTATATTCCGACCAACGTGATTTCCATCACGGACGGACAGATCTTCCTGGAAAACGCCCTGTTCTATTCCGGCGTTCGACCGGCCATCAACGCCGGTCTTTCCGTTTCGCGCGTGGGCGGCAATGCGCAGATCAAGGCCATGAAGAAGGTGGCGGGGCGTCTGCGCCTCGATCTCGCCCAGTTCCGCGAACTGGCGGCCTTCTCCCAGTTGAGTTCGGATCTGGACAAGATGACAAAAGCCCTTCTGCATATGGGGGAACGCCTGGTCGAAATCCTGAAGCAGGACCAATACAAGCCGCTGCCCGTCGAAAAACAGGTGCTGCTCGTTTTCGCCGCAGTCAACGGCTGCCTGGACGACCTCGCGCTCTCCCGGATCAAGGCGTTTGAAGCCGGGCTGTACGCCTTCATGGATCGCGAACGGCCTGAAACGATGAAAAAAATTCGGGACAAAAAAACGCTGGACGACAGTCTGGAAGCGGAAATGAAGCAGGGCATCGAGGCCTTCAAGGCACAGTTCCGGTAAGGGCAGATCCATGGCCAACAGTTTGCGGGAAATCAAGCGGCGGCTGGTGGGGGTCCGGAAAATCAGCCAGATCACCCGCGCCATGAAAATGGTGGCCGGCGTGAAATTCCGGCGCGCCCAGGCGACCCTGCTCGGCAGCCGTCCGTACCCGGCCCGCTTGAAGACCATGGTCGGGCGCTTGAATCCGCGCGATGTCTCCCATCCGCTTCTGCGCCGTGCGAATACGGACTCCGTCCGGGCGCTGATCGTGGTGGTATCGTCGGATCGCGGCTTGTGCGGCAGTTTCAACAGCACGCTGTTCCGGCTGGTCCGGCAGCACCTCGAGCAGCTTCCGCCGGCGCAAAAGCCGTCCCTGTTCCTGATCGGCCGGAAGGCGGCCGACCATTTCAAGCGCCTGGCCTATCCCGTTTTGGACACCCGCATTCATGTGACATCCCCCTTTGCCGAGGAGAAGGTGGAGGAGATTGCCGCCCTCGTCATCCAGGCGTTCGCCGGCGGACGCTTTGACGAGGTGCACGTCTTTTTCAACGAGTTCAAAACCGCGCTTCAGCAGAAGCCGACCCGGGAACTCCTGCTGCCCGTCGCGCTGGAAACGGCGGGCGGGAAAGCGGCCGAGGCGAATCTTATTTTCGAAACCGACCCGGCGGAGCTGTGCGATCTTCTGCTCAGGCGTTATGTCGCATCGCAACTGCGCCGCGCCATTGTGGAATCGAACGCGGCGGAGCAGGGCGCCCGCATGGCCATGATGGATCAGGCGAACCGCAACGCCATGGACGTCATCGATACCCTTCGTTTGTCGTTCAACAAGGCCCGCCAGGTCAACATCACGCGGGAAATCGCGGACATTACCACCGGCGCGGAAGCCATGGCTTAGAATGGAGCACGAGTGTGAATACCGATAACAGCACGGGGACCGTCGTTCAAATCATCGGGGGCGTTGTGGACGTGGAGTTCCCGCCCCAGCATCTGCCGCGGATTTATTCCGCCCTGAAAATCCAGCGGGACACGCCCGGCGACTACGGAAAAATGGAGATCGTGGCGGAGGTGCAGCAACACCTGGGCGAGAACGCCGTGCGCTGCATCGCCATGTCCTCCACCGACGGCCTGCGGAGGGGAAACCTGGCCGTGGACACACAGGCCCCCATTTCCGTTCCGGTCGGCCGCCAGAATCTCGGGCGCCTGATCAACGTGCTGGGCGAGCCGGTGGACAGCCTGGGCGAAATCAAGGCGCTCGCCCATGCCCCCATTCATCATGCCCCGCCGTCGTTGCAGGACCAGGAAACCCGCACCCAGATTTTGGAAACCGGCATCAAGGTGATCGATCTGCTGGCCCCGTATCCGAGAGGCGGAAAGATCGGGCTTTTCGGCGGCGCGGGAGTGGGCAAGACGGTGCTGATCATGGAGCTGATTCACAATATCGCGACCGAGCATGGCGGTCTGGCTGTTTTCGCGGGAGTGGGGGAGCGGACCCGCGAAGGCAACGACTTGTGGCTGGAAATGAAGGAATCCAAGGTGCTGGATAAAACCGTGCTGGTCTATGGCCAGATGAACGAACCGCCCGGCGCGCGGCTGCGCGTGGCCCTCACGGCCCTGACCGTGGCGGAATCCTTCCGGGACGAGTCCGGACAGGATGTCCTGGTCTTCATCGACAACATCTTCCGCTTCACCCAGGCG
>JACQHI010000216.1 GCA_016199105.1 Lentisphaerota bacterium
GCCCAAGCCAAGTTGTTCGGCGCAGGTCAGAGGGGACAGCGTGAGATAGGCAACGCGACCGGCCAGTGTTTCCGATACCTTGTGCATCAAGGCCAGGTTGGCGGAACCCGTCAGCAGAAAGCGTCCGGCGCTTCGGTCCGCGTCAACCGTCTGTTTGATGGCGAGAAGCAATTCCGGGCTTCGCTGGATTTCATCAATGGTCATGGTCCGGCCTTGCGCCATCAACGCCCGTGGTTCCGCTTTCGCCCGTTCGAGGAAATCCATGTCATCGAGCGTATAATAGGTTCGCGCGGGCTCGTCGAGGAGTTCGCGGACAAGGGTGCTTTTTCCGGTTTGGCGCGCGCCCGTCAACACGACAACCGGCGCGTTCTTGAGCGCCCGCCGCAAGACCGGCGTCAAGAGCCGCGGCAAGGGCTTGTAATGGCTATTCATGGCGTGAATGATTATCATTCATGCCATGAAATGGCAAGTGCTTTTCTCGGCTGATTTTTCGGCAGGAAAGACGCCCTGCAAAAACGGCCACGACCTCTCGAAGAGTCGGAGCCGCGGGTAATCATCTGCCCGCGAGCTTCATGAGATCGCCGAAGATGCAGGGCGCGTGTTCGTTCAGCGTCTTCAACATGGCGACGCAGGCGTCGCGGATTTCCCATTGCGCATGCGGCGAACAGCGCACCTTGAAGATGTGCCGGAATTCCCGGAAATTGGCGGAGATGACGATGTCCGTGGCGCAGGCGTTGGGCAGGACGAACCGGGCATCCTCCTTCTTCAATCCGCGCTTCTTCCATTTCGCGTACATCAGGCGGAGCGTCTCCATGTCCCGCCGGTATTCCGGGAGATCGTCCGGCGAAAGCGACGGCGGGACCACGAACTCGAAATTGTCCTCCGAGACGTACCGCTGGCTCTGCTGGGACACCGACATCAGGCGGTGCCGGACCAACTGGTGCGTCATAGCCCGCGAACAGCCGCTGATGCGGAACGTGGCCGTCGCGTGTTCGAGGGGCGACTCATGCCCCCTGGCGATGAGGGGCGGCAGGAACTTTTCCGCGCTGCCCGGCCGGCTCTTGTCCGCGCTCCGGTAACACGTGCGCGCCGCGAATTCGATGAGCTCCACCGCCTTGGGCGTGATGGCAAGCAGTTGAACGTGCATGGGAATGATTCGGTGTTCAGTGTTCAGGGTTCGGAGAAGCCGCGAGAGCAAGCACTGGGGATTTTAGATGATGCACTTCGACATTGTGCGTATCGACGTTCAATGTTTCTCCGTCCGGTCTCAGCCAGAGGCTGTACTGGGACAGAACCTCCCCTGCCCGAATCAACCGGAGGGCGGCTTGGGGACATCCGGCGCGGGCGGCTTGGGTTCCCCACCCGCCCCGACTTTGCCCAGATAGTCCGGCAAATCGAGCCCCACCAGCCGGGCCAGCTCGTGCATGGGCGGCAAGGCGCCCATGAGCTTTTTGCCCAGGTTGGACATGCCGCCGTTCTCGCCGCCGCCATCCCACACCACGATTTTTTCGATGGGCAGATCCTGGATGGCTTTGGCCTGAATCTGCGCCAGTTCCGTGAGCCGCTCGATCATCAACAGCGCGGTGGCCACCTCGGGCTTGCCCGCGGATTGCACCAGGTTGCGATAGCCCAGCGCCTTTCCATCGAGCACGGCCTGCTGGCCCTTCCCTTCCGCCGTCATTTTCGCGATCGTCGCATCCGCCTGGCCTTTGGCCACCAGCACCAGCTTTTCCCGCTCCGCGTCCGCGGCAATGACCACCCGGCGTTTTTCCGCTTCCGCCGGAACCACGATCTCGGCGTTCAGACGCGACTGCTCGCGCAGGGCGCGGGCATCCTCGGCCAGTTTCTGGGCGTTTTCCTGGGCCACGCGAATGGCGCCGTCCGCCTGCTTGCCCGCCACGTCGCCGTTTTGACGCGCCTGCGCCTCGGCCACGTGCTGGTTGGCCTGGTAGCCGGCCTTCTTCGCATTGGCTTCCGTTTCCCGCATGACGGCTTCGGCGTCCAACCCCGCCACCTGCTGGCGCTTGTCCCGGTTGGCGGTGGCCTCCCCGATTTCCGCCGCCGCCATCGCCGCGGCCACGGCCACGCGCTGGTCCTTCTGGCGCTCCGCCACGCCGGTCTGTCCGCGTTTTTCCTGCTCAGCCACGTCTATATTGGCCTGGTTGATGGCTTCCGCGGCCGCCTTTCGACCGATGGCCTTGATGTAGCCGGATTCGTCGTCCAGGTCGCGGATGTTGACGTTGATGACGGCCAGCCCGATTTTCTCCAATTCCACCGCCACGGCCTCGTTCACCTTGGCCATGAACGATTGCCGGTCACGATTGATATCCTCGATCCGCATCGTGGCAATCACGGCGCGCATCTGGCCGATGATAATGTCCTGGGCCTGGGTCCTGATCTGATCCGTGGAAAGCCCGAGCAGACGCACCGCCGCGTTCTGCATCACCCCGGGCTGGATGGACACCGCCGCCGTGACGGTGGTCGGCACCATGACGCGGATATTCTCCTGGGACAGCCCGTTGGACAATTCGATCGGCACCACAAACGGCTCGAGATCGAGATAGTCATAGGCCTGAAACAGCGGCCACACGAACGCCGCCCCGCCATGAATGCACCGGGCCACGCCGCTGCTGGTCTTGCCGTAGATCACCA
>JACQHI010000217.1 GCA_016199105.1 Lentisphaerota bacterium
GGACAGTTTTGGATGAAAAAGGGCTTTGCCGGCCTGCTGGAGGTCTGTGTCCGCCATCAAAACGTAGAACTCCGGTCGCTTTGGGCGGCATGATCGCACCGAATCGCAGATGCGCCCGAATGACAAGTGACGCGCCGCGCGGGGTTGATCTCATTGGCGTGTAGGCGTAAGCTGGCGTGTTGAGAAGCCTTCGAGAAACACCAGCAGCCAGTCCTTGGATCGTGCCGTGGCTGGAGTGGATACCTCGACATGATAGTGGAGACGCTGGCAAATATCCTGCGTCTGGCCCACATAGTGGCGATTTAAACTCGGACTGAACAAGATGTAGGTCCAATACATGACCACGCAAAAGGCTTGCCCACCGTAGCCAGAATTTTGTGCAACATAATTCGGCTAAGGAGGGTCGGGGCGATGAGATTTGAACTCATGACCTTTTGCACCCCAAGCAAACGCGCTACCAGTCTGCGCTACGCCCCGACGATATAACCGCGAAAAGCTGTTTTTACACCCGCATTTCCAAGCGTCACGAAAACCCCAAGTCCCGACTCTCGGAGGTCGGGACGCTACCAGTCTGCGCTACGCCCCGACGAGGTGAGAACAGGGGGAGTTATATCTGTTCCGACACGCGTTGTCCAGCGGTCTCGCAAAATCACCGGCAATTCGCATTATGGAAGAGCAGCGGTCCCGCAGGTCCCGCTGTACCGGGGAAATGCTCCCAAAGTACAGCGGGGGCTACGAACCCGCTGCGCTTCGTGCGTCGAGTGGCCGCCATAATGAGAATTGCTCGTCTCGCGAAATCACCGGCAATTCGCTTGAACCCGCCAGACGATGGGCCTAACATCGCCCCATTGATGGTCTTTCATTTCCATAAAACAAGGAGGACGGAGCATGAAGGGCAAAGCCAGAAATGCGGGTATACGGGTTGCGGTGATCTTTTGGCTCGTTTCGTGCGGAGGAGGCATAGCCATGGCCGCGCCGAAACCGCCGGCTGTGGAAATCGCCGAGCCCGTCGCCGCGGCGGGAACCAACGCGGCGGAGGACGCCCTCGTCCGCCAACTGGCGGCGCTGCTGGAGGCGGTGAGCGCCATGGATGACCAGGGCAAGCCCCTGGTCGAGCCAAACAACCGGCAGAACGTAATTCATATGCTGACGCGGCTTCAACGGAATATCGAAGACAAGGACTTCCGGAACGCGATTCAGACCTGCGACAACCTCGCTTCCACCCCGGTATCGCCGGCGTTTCGAAAGATGATCAAGGAATTGTGCGCGGCGATTTCGCTACGGATCAAGGCCGAGCAGACAACGCTGGCGAACGAACTGCGCGGCCTGTTGGCCTCCATCCCGGCCGCGTGCGCCGTGGCGACAAATCAGGACAACCTGCAATCCCTGAGCGTGCAAATCCAGTTGGCCCAGCGATCGCTGTCCCGGAGTTCGGAGAATGACAATCCCGAGCTGTCCCTGCTTCGCAACAATCTGCAGAACGCCCAGGAACTGGTCAGGGGGTGGGGGGAATACCTTGCCGCCGAGGCGGCCGGCGATTTCACCAAGGCCCTCGAATCCCTGAATCAACTGCTGTCCCGGTCCTCCTACAATGCATTTGCCTCCTTCACCTCCAGCCCGGACATAAAAAAACGGCTGGACCGTTTGCAGTCGGCCGTCGCCGAGGACGCCTTGAAAGTCATCAAGACGGCGCGCGAAGGCATGCTCAAGGCCACGACCTCCCGCGAGGTCCAGGCGCTGTCGCTCGACTTCACCCGCCAATATTCGCGCCTGCAGCAGAGCTCCAACAGGGATCCCGTCCTGCAACAGGATATTGAGAGCACTCGGAATGCCTTGAGCGCATGGGCCCGCGTTCTCAACGCCGAAGAGCGGGGGGACGTGCAGGCGGCCCTGCAGTCTCTGCAAAACATGGAGAACGACTATTATGGACGGACGGACATTCAGCTTCAAAACCTCGTGGCGCCCAAGAGGAGCGCCCTGATCCTGAAGCTGCTGGATCAACCCGCCCCAGCCGACGACTCGCTCGTCAAGGTGGTGAGCGACCAGATGGCGGCCGCGGATTCGCCGGACAAACTGATTGAACTGCGCCGCCGGCTGACGCCGCTGCTCTCCAACTATTCCTACTCCCGTTCGAGTTCCGGCGCCTTCCAGGCCGAGGTTCAATCGCTCATGACCGATATCCAGATTCTGGAAAACTGGCGCGGCGCCCTGCAAGCCCGACAGTATGGGCAGATACTCCAGTTGAATTCCTCGCCCTATTCCGCATACGCAGCCCATTACAGCACGGTTCCCCATCGCTGGAAAACCGCGATCGATCGCCACCAGAACCGGTTGCGCGCCCAGGCGCTGGCGGCGATGTTCGCGTTGAAGGATTTCGAGGTCAAGGAAGGACAGACACCCGACGAGGCGCTGCTTCAGGCGGCCGACAAGGCGGCCGCCGACAAACAGTGGGAAACGCTGGCCGTCACTCTGGATGCCTACCGGGTGGCGGTGTTCGGGAGCCAAACGCCGCCCGCGTCGCTAACCGACCAGATCGCCGCCTGCCGCAGTTTCATCGCCGCCAGGAACTACGAGAAGGCCGGCGACCTCCCGCGGGCAGCCGCCAGTTACCTGGCCGCGCTCAACGCGCCCGCCAAACGGGCGCCCGTGGAGGAGGCATTCAAGGAGCTCGCCCGACTCCGCAAAGACCATCCGGACATTTTCGAGAAAGCCCGGACCGTATCGGCGGCGACCGCCCCCGCCGCGGCCTCCGGCCCATAGCCTGAAAAAGTGGAGCGGGAGACGGGAGTTGAACCCGCGACCCCGCGCGGCGCGGGGCAAGCGTTCAGTCCTGTCCCGCCTTGGCGGGATTGGGAAGCTGACCCTCCAGGTATCGCTTCGCGCCGCGCGCTTTGATGGCTTTCTCCAGCCTTCGCGCCTCTCCCAGCGAACCCACAGTCTGTCGGCAGACCTCGCGCCAGTCGGTGGCCCGGCTGGTCCAGAAGGCATGCCCACGGAGATGCCGACTGATCCCCACGTAGTACCGACCCAGCGTGGCCGAATGCAGAATATAGACGAAGATGGAGCGGGAGACGGGA
>JACQHI010000218.1 GCA_016199105.1 Lentisphaerota bacterium
AGCCGTCCGCCAGCACGAACAACAGGAGTTTGACCGGCAGCGACACCATCATGGGCGGCAGCATCATCATGCCGAGCGCCATCAGGGAGGAGGCCACCACCAGGTCCACGATCAGAAACGGCAGATACACCAGGAACGCCATCTGGAGAGCGGTCTTCAGTTCGCTGGCCATGAACGCCGGGATCACCACCACCAGCGGAATATCGTCGCGATTGGCCGCCGCCTTGTTTCCGGAAATCTCCATGAACAGGTTCAGTTCGCTGTCGCCGGTCTGCTTCAGCATGAAAGCCTTCAGCGGCGAGAGGCCTTTGTCCCACGCCTCCTGCTGGGAAATTTCCTCGGCCATGTATGGCTGAATGGCGTCCTGATTGATCTTCTCCCACACCGGCGCCATCGTGAACATGGTCAGGAAAAGCGCCATGCCCGCCAGAATCTGGCCGGGCGGCACGTTTTGAAGTCCCAGCGCCTGCCGCATGATGCCCAGCACGATCAGAATCCGCGTGAAGGAGGTCATCATCACCAGCGCCGAGGGCGCCAGACTGAGCGCGGTCATGAGAAGGAAAATCTTGAGGGATTGCGACACTTCCTGGGGCGAAGTCGCCGTGTCGAATTTTACCTGAATCCCCGCCGGCACCACGGAGCCGTTCGAGTTGTCCGCCGGAATGGCCGCCATCAGCCGGCCGGCGAACATCAGCACGATCGCCATGATCGCCAGCCGCTTGATTCTGTTGTGAGCGTTCGACCTCATGAGGGTTTCTCTTCCTTGACTTGAGCGACCGTTTCGCCCGCCGAAACGTCCGCCACCTTGACGACCTGCCGCGGACTGACGGCCAGAACGATCTCCCGCCCATCCACCTTGATCATCAACAGATTTTGCCGCGAATCGAGGGCCAGCCGTTCCAGAACCTGCATCCGACGCAGGCCCCTGCCCCCCCATTGTTGGGCCCGTTTTCGAAGGTAAATGTTGACACCCACCAGGGCGCCGAGAACGAACAATACAGCCCCGGCGGAGCGCCACAACTGACGGCCTCCATGCGCGGAACCCGTGTGAACGGCATCCGTCTGTTTTTCAGAGGAGGAAGAGACCCAACCGGGCACATTCTGGGTCGCTTGCCCGAATGCGTTGCAGAAATTAAAACCGGCAAGGAATCCGATGACGACGATGGCGCAAAGGAGGGGCTTTTTCATGCTTCCCCTTCTGTAGCAAGAATGATGCCACAGAACCTAACATGCATAAGTTGTTTATTTCACGCATGATAAGAAATAACACAACCACAACAAGAACCGCTCCCCTGTACAGAAAAGCAACGACAACTGTGAACCCCGAACCCTGATATCCTGGCATTTACACCCAGTTCCCCTCCCCCATGATCATCATGCGCGTTCCGATTTTTTTCAAATAAAGGCCCGGGCTGTTTTGCTGGTCGAATCGCCAATTGATGAACAGAAGGCCGTTGTCATACAACGAACGACCCAGATTTTCCAATAAACGCCTTTGCAAAGCCGGACTGAGATGCCGGTGCACGTTGGCCAGCAGAATAACGTCGTACAAGCGCGGCAACGGCTGTTGCACCGGATTGCTTTGATATAGGAATACATGATGTTTTTTCAGAACGGCACGCTGAAACTCGCCGGGGGGCGGGGTCACGTCCGTCCCATGGATGCTCCGGCAGAAGGGAGCGAGAATTTCAGCCGCCAACAGCGGACCGGGCGCCTGCCCGGCCACGGCACAGCCGACATCCACATACCGGCAGTGACTCCGATTCTCCGCCGCCAATACCGACTGCACATGCCGCAGCACCGGCAACAGCCGCGTGGAATCCGTCGTCGTATTGAACGACAAGGCCTGATCCACGATACGATAGGCGCGCCCTAGATAACGTTTCCGCCCTTGCTCGTCGCCGGTCAGCCAGTCGTCCAGCAGCAACAGCGCCAGGAATTCAAGATCCACCGCCGGCTCCTTCGTCCCGGGAGTGGGACAGAAGCGCGCCAGCGCCGGCGGAACGTTTGTTCTCACCTCGTCCAGCAATCCCCGAAGCGATTCCGGAGACATCCCTTTCTGCAGGGCGCGGCTGATTCTCCAAATGCGCTGCAACACAGTCGGACGGGCTGCCGTTTGTGGACTCTTAGCCATCAGCCATTTCTCGCCCCACTCCCGCAGCCTGGCCATGCCGGCCAGCAAGGTTTCCGCCGTTCCATCCCCCGTGCTGGGCATGGCCCGCAAACGGCGCAGGTGGGCGTCAATCCGGGCAAGCGCCAGCGGCGCGCTGGGCGCGACAAAATCCGCCGTTTTCTGAAAAAGCGGTTTTTCGAACAATTCCGGAGGAAATGCCGGCGTCGCTCGCAGCCGCATCGCTTCAGCGGTTGGCATGTCGGAAATTCCGCATGGACTTTCTGGGCACATTGTTTTTGCAACCATCTACCCAACAACTTTTTACACAAACTCGCTCCACAATGATACGAAGCGCGATGCCGTAAACTGCTGGAAACAGCATGTGAAATGCCAATGGGAGAAAATGCGCGGAGGAAAGTGGGAAGCCTGGCATTAGAAATATCGGGCGATTCCGGCGGTGAGCGTGTAATCTGCCGCTCCGTCACTCAGCCCTTTCTCTATAACGCCGGTGAGCCTCCAGTCTGGAGTCAGCTTGTAGCCGATGGCATAAGAGATCGCGCGTATGTCGTCGCCGCCCGGCGCGGTCCTCGAATAAGTGTCGTAGAACAACGTGTGGGACCAGGGCGGATGCCCCACATAACTGCACCCAATATCGAAGACAAACTGATCCGAGTAATCGACGCCGGGCGGATCGCCTATGAAATTGTAGCCCACACTGAAGAAAGCGACGAAACGCCGATCGAACAGGCGATAAACTTCGACAGCAGCACCTTCATCGAATTCGCCTGTGCCCAACCCCTTGTTTTCATCCGCGGTCGGGACTTTAACTTTCGCGACGAGATCCACTCCGGGCCACATTCCCTCTTGCAACAACGCATAAAAACGCCCCTTAAGCAGAATGTCTCCCATACCGCTTTCGGTCGAACCCGTGTCAACCGACACAAACGGCACCGTGAGGGTGGCGCTACCCCTGGGGAAATACCGCGTCAGCGAAAGCGGCACGTACCAGATTTCGGCTTCCGAGGTCGAGCCATAATCGCCCGAACTGTAACTGATGAAAGTGTCCGCTTTCCAGTCGCCGGCAAAGGCCCCGGCCGCCATCGCGGACGCCACAAGGGCTCCTGTCACGATCGAGAAAAATGCTTTGCGTTTCACGCGCCGACGAGCCTCCACCATCTCCTTCTTCCCTCTAAGTACTCGCGGCCATACGTCAGTGTAGTTGCGCTCGCGAGTACTAGGGTGTCAGGTGTTTGCTTATTGTGTCGTACAGCAATTGAGCCGCGTTCCGGTTCTCCGCCGTGCTGAAAGTGCCCACGCGCACGCGGATTTCCGTTACCTGATCCGACTGTCGAATGAGTCGGATCCGCACTTTCTGGTCTCCGGCATTGCGGCCTTGTATGAATCCCCCGGTCCCATCCTTGTTCGTCCCCAGTGGGATGATGGGGAATGTCATCTCTTTCATGGCGGCGTTGGCCGCTTCCCAGGCGCGGTCAAGGCTGACCGCGCGCGACACGCGAAGCTCGTTCCCGCAATAGGAGACCGTGCCTGCGCCTGCCCCGGCGGCGGCGCCGACGACAAACATCGCGCATCCGCCTCCTACCAAGGCGCTTATTGCCACTGCCGCCAGCGCCGTTATCCACTGCCTCGACTGTTTCATGGCATCCTCCTTCCGTTGTCCTTGAGTCCGATCCGATCCCGCCTATCTGTCCGAACCGCCTCCGCGACCGGGTCTATCCGATGTCTCAGGTCTTCCCGGTTCTTGAGGCCTGCCCGTGGACTCGGGACGTCCCATATGTTCGGGCCTTTCCACATGCTCCGGCCTTTCATGTTGCTCGCGCACCGCACCTCGCTCAATGTTCTGTTCGTGAGCCTTCCCTCGTACAGAACGCACGATCTCCCCCAGCTTAAAACCGAGGTTTTTGGCAATCAGCCCCCAGCCCTCGCCGGCAGTGCGCCTGGCTTGGACTTGAGTCAACGCGTCGTTCATCGTGAGCGGCGGGGTTGCGGTTGAGGCTGCGCTAAGTTTCTGGGCGATGGCGAGGCTGATTTCGATTTCACCCCAACCCATGCCGTCGTTGCGCATCTGTGTGATCCTGGCCTGTTCGATGCCGTATTTTGTGGCTAGCGTTTCCGTCCTGGTTGTTGCCTGCGCCGGCGTAAGAGTCTCGTTGTTGAGCGCTTCGATTGCTTGTTCGTCTTGCGCGTCATCAGCCCTTCCGGATGTCACGCCAAACACGCCCGCCGCCAAAACGCACGTCACCGCCAAACGACATATTGTTCTCATGATAGTCTCCTTCTTTTGGAAGCGCACACCGTATGCGCCTCTTTTGTAAAAACTTAGATTATGAGCCGGCCGTCCGCAATCAGCCAGAATCTTATATCGCGCATCGGAATCCCTTATCCGCGGGTTCGGGAAAACGCCGGGGGGAACCCCGCTCTGGGCTGAACGGGAAGGGCGCGCCTGATGGCGCCAGGCTCGTGCGATCACGACACGTCGGCAGCCACGGCTTCAACCAGCCAGCCAGCCTCGTCGGTTGTTTCCGCGGCGGACGCGAGCCGCAGATAGCACGGCCCGCTGTCGCTTGCTCTCGCCTGCGTGAGCACCGCCGCCTTCCGTCCGGCGACCGACACCCGGCACCGCCGCCGGGCGCAATCCCATGAGAACGAGATCGCGCTCCACGCATCCGCGAGCAGCGCCACACCGTCCGCGATCCGGCCGCCGAGGCCGATCTCAAGCGTGAAGAGATTGTAGAACCCGTCTTCGAGATCGAAGGGCGCGGAGAAATGATCCGTGAGTCCGATGCGCGCGCCGCCGAAGCCGGGTTTGAGAAACACCTTCAGCGTGAGACGCCCCCGCAAACCGGCCGGGAAATTCCACACCGCGGCAGCGGGCCAATCCTTCTCGGGCTTGCGGATCGAAAGAACGTGTTGGCGCTTCTTTTCGGGATGCGGCGCGAAAACGACGCCTTTCGTGCCGAACGTGTGCCACTCGCCTTGTTCGGCGGTGAAGTCCGCCTTCTGCCGCGTCTCATAGAGCCAGGCGGGATCGATCAGCACGCACGCGTAGCGTTTGCGCTCCGGGCCCTGCCCGGAGGAAAGAATGACCAGGTCGTCGTTGGCCACCATCGGAAACGGGTAACCCGTGCCATGATCGCCCGTCGGCGGCGGCGGCTCGCCGCGCAGCGGATCGCGCAGCACCTCGCGGTACCCACGCCACGTTTTGCCGTCGTCCCCGGAAATCGCCGCGTGCAACACCTGCCGTCCGCCATACGCGTACGGGTACCGGAGGCAGAGATTCCAGAACATCACAAGCCGGCCGTCGCTCAATCGCACCAGGCCCGGCGGCGAGTCGGACGAAAGGAGCCCGGTCGGCCGCGGAGCCGACCATGCGATGCCATCGCGGGAAAACGATTCGTAGAAGCGTCCGAGCTGCGTGCGGATGAGCATCCACACGCGGCCGTCCATCAATTCGACGACAACGGGTTCGACCGCGCCGTAGGCGGAGACGATGTCGGGCACGACCACGTTCAGCGCGGCGGGAGACAGATGCCACGTGGCGCCGCGATCGTCGGAATACAGCAGCGTGCAATCGTACTGTCCCTTGAAGGTGAAGGAGTCGAGCCCCCCGCCCCGGTTGCCGCCCCAGGCGCGGTCGGTCAGATACGAAAAGGGAAGGAGGATGCGGCCGTTGCGCAGCTGAATCACCGAGTTCAGCGCGCCGGTGTACCCCTTCCACAAGCACTGTGGAGATCGCCAGTTTTTACGCCCGTCACCGGATTTGGCGTGCCAGATGTCGAGCCGCATCGTCTGCAAAGTGTCGGCCGCCGGCCGCTCGGCCTCGCCGCCCGTGGTCGCGCCGGCCGACGTCTCCGACGGCACGACCCCGGTGCGCGCGTCGTTGAGAAGGAAGACGTGCACCTCGTCCTGGTCGTCAACGAACGCCTCGATCCCCTCCACGCCCCACCAGCCGCCGTGCGCCGACGGCAACCGGAACAGGGCCTGCTCCTCCGTCCAGGTCCGGCCGTTGTCCCTCGAAAACCGCGCCGCGATCTCGGACGCCACGTAGGGCGCCTTCTCGGCGCCGATGCCCTCGCCACACCGCGGGAAGACCGCCTGCAGCGTGCCGTCGCCCAATCGCAGGATGACCGGCTTGTAGGGGAAACTGGCGATGAGGGTTGGCTTCATGGGCTGAAATAAAGGGGAATAAAGGGGTCGGGATTTTCAGGAATTAGGCCTCATTCAGGTTTCATCCCTCATCCCTTGCTTTCCTTTGTTTTGTTGACACAACCGCTTTCTACTCCTCAATACACCCCCCCGTCAAGGAGGGACCCACCCAGCGCAGCCTCCAGGCTTGCATTCCCCCCCTTTTTTCTGTACGGTTTCCCATCACCGTGACGTGTTGGTGATACGGAGACCAGCCGATGAACGGAAGAGAGAGACTGCTCAGGCTATTACGCAACGACCGCGTCGATCGGGTGCCGGTGGCGCCGTTTATTTATACGAATTTCATCAACGAGTTTTTCCACACCGCCGAGGCGGATCCCGTGGAAAAGGGCATTGCGGTGTACGACCGCTTCGGATTCGATATCGTTCTGCGAACCTGCAACGTGTGGGACTATTTGAGCGAAAAGGCCTGCGACGCGCCGCGTTGGCGCGTGTCCGACAAACAAGAGGGCGACGGCAAGGAATGGAGCGTCACGACCACGATCGCGACGCCCGAGAAGACACTGACGCAAAAGAAAACGTATAGCGTCTCAACGCCCTACGAAACGGTCGAAGCGATCGTCGAGTATTTCATCAAGGAGGCGGACGATTTCGAGCAGTTTCGCAAGTACCAGCCCCCGGTGCCCCGGTACGATTGCTCGATCATCGGGAAAGCCAGGGCGCTGATTGGAGACAAGGGGCTTTCCGCTCCCTGGGTCCAGGGAGCGTTCAACAGCGCATGCCTGTACAGAAGACTCGACGATTTGCTGCTTGATCCCTACGACAATCCTGGGTTTTACGAAACCATGATGGCCTATTTTTCGGGCCGAACGCTGGACGTGGCCCGGCAATTTGCCCGGGCCGGGGCCGACATGGTCAGCGTTGCCGGAAATGCAGCCACGTCCACCCTGGTCGGACCCGAGCATTTCAGAAAGTATGTCCTGCCTTATGAAATCGCGTTGTCCGGGAAACTCAAGCGTCTGGGCTTGTACTACCTCTATCATAATTGCGGCGATGCGGCCGCTCTTCTGCAATACTATCCGCAAATCGGGATGGATGTTTACGAATCCCTGACGCCGCCGCCGTACGGCGATACGCTGCTCGAAGACGCTTTGGGCAAATTCGACAGGCGAATCGCGTTGTGCGGCAATATCGATCAGATCGACTTCTTGCGGAAAGCTTCGCCCGAGGAGATCCGTTCCGAAGTCAAACGGGTGCTGGCGCTGGTTAAACCCAGGGGGAACTTCATTCTGGCGACAACCGATTATTTATGTGAAGGGACGCCGCGCGAGAACATAGCGGCCTTGGCCGAAGCGGCAAGAGAATTCGGGGTCTATTAACCGTATGCATCAAACCGGGGTTATCGAAATGAACGAAACAGGGTGGAGAGAAAAGGACGATTACACGATCCGGGAGATCCGCGGCTACCTCGAACGGGAGAAGCTGGACGCGTTTATTCCCTGGAAGCCGGCGCATATCGCCTATTTGACCAATTATTTCGACAAGGTGCATGTGGGGATACCCTGGGACGAAATGATTGCCATGCTCGTCATACCCAGGGATTCCGACGCGTTTCTCGCGGGCGCGACGCTGCATTGGGCCGGGCTGCCGGAGGATGGAACGCAGCCCTGGTGGTTGCGCGAATTCCATCCCGTCTGGGAGTCTTCCGCCAAAACATTCGAGAAGACTATCGCGCTGATCCGGAAGAAAAGAATGGACAAAGCCCGGATCGGCGTGGAACTGAAATGGATGCCGGCCATGGTGTATCGCTACTTCGCAAACGCCTTGCCGCACGTCGAATTCGTTCCGGCCGACTCGCTGATACCCCAACTGCGGCTTGTCAAAACGAAACGCGAACAGGCGCTCATGAAACATGCGGCCGAAACCGGCTTGCGCTGCATGGAAGCGTATATGCAGGCCTTGCGAAACGGCGCGACGGTTCGGGAAGCCGAGCTGGCAAGGGCCAGGAGGGCCCTGGATTTCGGAGGGGAATTCGTCGGCGGACCGCAGCGGGTAAGCTGGACGGGGGGGACGGATGTCACGCCCGCCTGGTGGGATGCGTCCGTGCGCCGCCGCTATGAGTCGTCGCCCATCGGCAAGACATGGAACGACTCCCCCTTCGATTCGCCCATCCTTGTCACGCATCTGGAGACCCTGTATCAGTTCTACTACTCGGACCTGGCCTGGCATGAGTTCATCGGACCCGAACCCGCCGGCGCCGAGTTGTTCCACTGGGGAAACAAGACGGTCAGTCATGACGGAGGCAGTGTCGTTTTCAAAGGGGATGGGCGAGTGAGTTATGACGAGCTGTGCGGGGACTTTCTCCTGCTACGGCGCGTGCAGCGGGAAGCGATCCGGACCATCAAGCCCGGCATGGACCAATGGCAGGCGAAGCAGGCGGTGGACGACTACCTCGCCTCCGATCGTGAAGCGAGGGAACGGATCACCATGTATTTCCTTCACAGCCTGGGATTGGAAATTCACGAAGAACCCATCCTGGCGGCACGGAAGGTGTTCGATGGCGCCGCCCCCGTTCCGGTCGAGCGCGCCATACGGTATTACCCCGGGGCCGTCATGAGTTCCGAATGGTTTACCAATTACTGGACGGTCGAAGAACCCTTCCTCATGACCGAAACGGGCTGGGAACCGTTAATCGAATTAAAAGGCCTGGTCAGCCGTTAATCTCCGGTTTCCGATTGACTTTCGCCGCGCGCGGCAAGATCATTCGGAAGCAAGTGACCGGACTGTCGGCGTGATTTCAGCCCAGAAAGGAGAACGCAATGAAGTGCCCGAAATGCCAGGCGGAAATGGAAGCTGTGACCTTTGAGGCGGCGAAAATCAATCGATGCGTCAAATGCAAAGGGCTATGGTTCGACGAATTCGAGCTGTCCGACCTGAAGGAAGTCGAAGGCTCTGAGGCCATCGACACCGGCGACGCCAAAAAAGGAGCGGCAGAAAACAAGATCGACCGCATCGCCT
>JACQHI010000219.1 GCA_016199105.1 Lentisphaerota bacterium
CACGGGTCAATAGTGTCTTCAAGTCCGGCGTCCTGATCTCCCGTTCTGGTTGAAGTACAGCGCCATCCTCGATCCCATTGTGGATAGCCAACACCACGGAATAGCAAGGATTACCATATGTTCGTTGGGCTATGCCTCGCAGTGTATCGCCGGGCTGGACAACATACGTCTGGTTGGTCGACGTCACTGGATTCTTTCCGTCACTCGCCCATCCGAGCGCCACAGAAAATAGAGCCGCAATCATCAACAGCAAATGCCATTTCATACTTTCTCCATACCCAACGTCAACCTTGGGGCTTCGGCGCGGGCGAGCCAATAGCGTCCACGGTTTTGTTCGCCTTCTCGTTTGGGATTTCCTTCGCTTCGCGTGCGACAAAAACTGGGGGCGGCCCAACTGAAGGCACGAGACACGGATGAGGGCCGCGCCCACCAAGGGGTGAGGATGGTTCGGGTGGCTGGCCATGTGGTGGCGAGTGCATTGGGCAACGGGCAAACCGTCGCCAAAGGCCTGTGGCCGACGCAAAGACAACATAGGCTCCGCTGAATGCAAGGAAGGCAATCGCGATCTTGTCGCGCTGGGGTCGCCACAACGTCCCCAGGACGACAATGATGCCACCACACACCCAGTACGCTATTCGACCATACTTGAGCAGTTGGTCTGAACGCTGTTTGACGCAATACATCTTCGTCTCCGCCTATAACCCATAACCTAAAACCTCGCCCTACCATCCCTCAGGTCTCAGGTTTCAGCCCTCATCCCTTCCCCTCCTTCTTCCCCACCCCCCTCACCAGCTCCGTCACGATGCGGGCGAGGACGGCGTCGGGGACGCCGTCCGGGTGGCCGGATTGCGGACGGAAATCCGGCATTTCGTTCACGAAGTCCACGACTACGGGCTTGCCGTCCTCGTCCACGGCGATCTCCGTGGAAAACAGGCTCATCCCGCTGATCTTGGCGATGAGCGCCGTGATGGAGCGGAGCGCCTCGAGGCCGTGGATTCGTTCCTCCGCCGGCGACAGCGGCTCGTAAATGTGCGTGAGATCGTCCCACCAGCAGGGAATGGTTTTTCCCGCCACCCAGAAGACGCGGAACCAGCCGCGCCGCCGCCCGAGCTGGCGCGGCATCACCTTCCGTTGGAGCACGATTTTGTCGGCGCCGGACTTCGCGAGGTAGTCGGCCACATCGCGGCGGCTCCGGGCGTTCAACACCACGCCATCCCCCCCGCCGCCCTCCGCGGGTTTGATGACGAACGGTGTGCCCAGCTTGTCGCCGGTCATCTCCATCAGGTCCAACCGCTCGGGATGGTCGTGGGTGGAGACGATCATCCCGTATGGAACCCGCACCCCCGCCCGCAGCAGCTCCAGGTGCATCGTGGCTTTGTCGCGGCACCAGGCCATTTTCTCGGTGTCGTTGACGATGCGCGCGCCGGCCCGCTTCAGGTCCTCCAGGTGCAGGCCGATGCCCGGGAGGACGTCCGACGCGCGATCGATCACCGTGCCCACGGACAGCGCGCGGCGATCGCTCAGGCGGACAAAATCCAGGACCTCCGGACCGCGGAAGGCGATAAAGGAACGGCGCGCGCGGCGGCATTCGCGTTCAAGCAGGAGCACGAAATCCGCGTCGTATTCCCAGTCCCACAACACCGCCACCTCCGCGGAGGATGACGGGCGGGCCTGCCCGCAGCTATCGCAGCGTTGCAGGCGGGCCTGGGATCCGGCGCTTTTCATTGCGGTCGTTCTTGTTCGGCCAGCGCCCAGTCCGCGAGACAGGGTGCGTTCACGGGCGGAGCGGAGGCCGCGCGCCCGCCTGCAGGAGCTTCCGCCTGGTGGCCCGGGCGCTCCGCCGCGCGGGCTTCGGCTTGGGCATCCCGCGATCCCGCGAAGCTCGGGACAAGAGCGCCGGATAAGTCCGCCGCCGGCGCGGCGGCTTTTTCGTTCACCTGGCGGTACACGAAGCGGCGGCCCTCGTAATTCCGAAGGACCACTTCCTGATCGTTCACGGACTCCACGTATTCCGGCAACAGCGGAATTTTTCCGCCGCCGCCCGGACTGTCGATGACGAAATGCGGCACTGCCAGACCCGACGTCCAGCCGCGAAGCGACCGGACGATCTCCAACCCTTTTTCCACACGGGTGCGCAGGTGGGCCGTGCCTTCGATCATATCGGCCTGGTAGATGTAATAGGGCCGGACCCGGCAGGCCAGTAATTTCTGCAGGAGCCGCTTCATGATCTCCGGATCGTCGTTGACGCCCTTCAGGAGCACCGTCTGGTTGCCCAGCGGGATGCCGGCATCGGCCAGGCGACCCAGCGCTTTCACGGTCTCCGGCGTGAGCTCGTCCGGATGGTTGAAGTGCACGTTCATGAACAGCGGGTGATGCCGTTTCAACAGGCCGACCAGGCGCCGCGTGATCCGCTGGGGCAGGAAACACGGCACGCGGGTGCCGATCCGGATGATTTCCACGTGCGGGATGGCGCGAAGCTTCGTGAGAATGCCGTCCAGACGGTTGTCCGACAACAGCAGGGGATCGCCGCCGGACACAATCACGTCGCGGATCTCGGGATGCAGGCGGATATAGTCCAGACCCTGCTCGATAAAACGGGGATTCATCTTGACGGCGTCGCCCACCATGCGCTTGCGGGTGCAGAACCGGCAATAGGAGGCGCACTCGTGGGAGACGAGGAACAACACGCGGTCCGGGTACCGGTGCACGATGCCCGGCAGCGGCGAATCCTTGTCCTCGGCCAGCGGATCGTTCTGTCCGCAGTTATCCAGCAGTTCGTCCGGATCGGGCACGACCTGCCGGTAGAGGGCATCGCCCCGGGCCTTGATGAGTCCCAGGTAATGGGGGCTGATGCGGATGCGGAATTTCCCGGCCACCTTCCGGACCTCCTCCGGATCGAGGCCGAAGACTTCCGCCACCTCCTCGGCCGAGTTCAAACCTTTTTTCAGAAGCTGCCGCCACGTATGCATGATCAGGTCACCTCGGGATGAAAATATTTTCCATACAGGACCAGGTCGTCGCCGGGGCGATAGAAATCGCGGACCCGTCCGACTTCTCCATACTCGTTTTGCTCGTAAAAGCGCCGGGTGGGCGCATACCGGTCCCGCGACGATGTCTCGATCATGATCAGTCTTCCTTTCCTTTCCTTGACCCGCTGCTCCATATTCTGCAGCAGTTTCCGCCCGTACCCCTTCCGCTGATCGCGGGGATGCACGGCCATCCAGTACAAATCGTAGGCGCCCTCGGTAAGGGGCTTGGGCCCGTAGCAGATATACCCGGCCACGGTTTGCGCCTCCCCCTCGACCACCTCAATCTCATAATCCTTCTGCCCCGGCTGATTGAGCGCGATATCGATCAACTCCTGGGCCACCTGTTCCTCGTCGCGGGTGAACAGGCCGGTCTCCCGGATCAAGTCCAGCACCGCGGAACGGTCCTCCTTCCGGATGCGCCGGATGCTCATGCCTTTTTCGCGCTCCCGTTCATGGCGCCCAGCACCTGCCCGCGCCAGAACTCGGGATACGCGAGGCCGGCCGCCGCCAGCCCCCGCGCCAGGCCGGCGTCGAGGCTCGTGTCCGGATTCGGATTGACCTCGAGAATGAACACCTGCTCGCGGCTGTCGGCCCGGAAATCCAGGCGGGCATAGCCCTTGAGATTCATCACACGGAACGCCTGCAGCGCCAGCGACTGGAGTTTCTCGGTCAACGCCTCCGAGGTCTTCGCCGGACAGCTCGGCACCGTCCGGCCGTATAAGACGTGGTTTTTCTCCCACTTGGCCGCATACCCCAGGATTTTCGGCTCGCCCTCCTGGTAATCCCGGAATTCGATCTCGGAAACGGGCAACGCGCGGGGGGAAGGATCCTCGATGACCGCCACGTTGAATTCCCGGCCCTCGATGTATTCCTCGATCAGCGCGGGCTGGCGGTAGGTGTTGGCCACGAAATCCACGCGGTCCCTCAGCGCGGACACATCCGACACCACCGATTCCGGCGAAATCCCCACGCTGGCATCCTCGGCGTTGGGCTTGACGATCACCGGAAACCGCATGACGCCGGAAATCTCGCCGCTGTTTTCCACGATCCAGCCGCCCGGGGTCGGCAGGCCGAACACGTTCATCACCGCTTTCGTCTGGAACTTGTCCTGGCAGAGCCCCAGCACGCGCGACGGATTTCCGGTGAAGGGAATGCCCAGCAGCTCCAACACGCCCGCGATGGACGCCTCGCGCGCGGACTGCCCCTGGAAACTCTCGCAGAGGTTCACGAGCACATGGGGTTTGGACTTGCGAATCCGGTCTATCCAGCCGGGCACGTTGCGGCGCAAGGGGAATTTCGCGAGCTTGAACCCGCAGGACGCCAGCGCATCGGCGGCCTGTTGGGCGGCGGCTTCGGCCGACCGGTCCAGCACGCCGTTGCCGGCGTCTTCGGGCGCGTTATACAAAATGCCGACGGATATCTCTTCGGGGTTCATGCGCGCAGTCCCTGCCGCCGGATGGCCTCTTCCGCCACCCTGAGAATGAGTTCGTCATACGTCCAGCCCGCCGCGCGGGCGGCGGCCGGCAAAGCGGAGTTTTCCCCCGGGTCCGGCAGAATACCCGGCAGGGGGTTCAGTTCGATAATCTTCGGACTGCCCCGCCCGTCCAGCCGCACATCCACGCGGCACCAGTCGCGCACCCGCAGGACCTCCAGCGCCCGCCGCACCACGTCCAGGATTTTCCGTTTCAGCGGGCCGGAAATCCGGGCGGGACACACCAGGATCTTGAGCGGCCTGGCGGGATCGTCCCAGACCCATTTGGCCTCGAATCCATACACGGGATTGGCGCCGCGCGGAAGCACGCGATGGTCGATTTCCGCGATCGGCAGGAATTCGTAACGGGGCGCATTGCCCACCACCCCCACCGTGAACTCGCGGCCCGGAAGAAATTCCTCGATCAGCGCCGGTTCCCGGTATCGCCGCCGGATGTCCGCCGCCTTCCGCTCGAGCGCGGCGGTTTTCTTCACGACGCTGTCGTTGGCGATCCCCATGGAGGAGCCTTCCCTCAGCGGCTTGACGATCGCGGGCAACGGGAAATTCCGCAGTTCGGCGGGCGGCGTCCGGGCATCGGCCACCCGGAAGCGCGCGGTGGGAATGCCGTGGAAGGAAAGAATTTCCTTGGTCCTCGCCTTGTCCAGACAGATCCCCAGCGTGAGGGCATCGGACCCCGTGAACGGCAAACCCAGTATTTCGCACAGGCTGGGAATGTGGGACTCGCGGTTGGGCTGCCCGCGCCAACCCTCGGAAATATTGAACACCAGCGAAGGCTTCATCGCTTTGAGGCGGGCATAGGTGCGATCATCGGTGTCCACGCGGACCACCCGGTGCCGCCGCGACAAGGCCCGCGCGACGGCATGGACCGTGTCTTCCGTGTCGTACTCAGCCAATAAGTCCGGCGGCTCGTCATCGTCAACGGGAAGCCATTCCGTTGACCGATGCGCCGAGCGGACCTCCTGCGCTTTTTTCTTTGAACTGTAAACTAAGGCGACCTGCATTGTTTCCTATGCGGAATAGATAAAGCGGTTTCGGGAGATGGAGTCAACACCTATTTTCGGAATCCTTGCGGATCGAATTATTGGCGTGCCGGCTTCATGTTTCTCAGCCAGAGCACCGTGACCAGGTCCAGTCGCGGCGGCTCCACCTTCAATTCCTGGGTGGTCTCGTCGAATTGACCATACACCGCCTGCCGCGTCAAAAGATCCTCCCATACCACGCCCCGATCCATCCTCCACGGCGTCAGCCACTTCGGCTTTTTCACCTTCACTTCCACCCATTCATTCGGCTTGTAGCTGAATTTCGGCTCCATCCCCAGCGCGTTGACGGCGCGAACGGACGTGTACTCCGTATTCCGCACGATCACCATGATGCCGTCGTCCCCGCTCCACAGCACACTGTAGCGGTAGCCGCCCTCCGCTTCGACCCATTCCACCGGCGCCGCCAACCGCAGGTACGGGGTCAGGCTTCGCACCTCGGCGTTGAGCCTGACGATTTCATTCAACAACGGCGGACTCGCCGAATAACAGCGCAACTGCTCATTCGTATTGGACCAGGTCCAGTACCGCAACCCACGCGCGCCCCGTCCCAACGCCATATAGACCTCCAGCCGCAGTTCCCCCGCCTCGGGCAGCCGATCGCGGATCGTCGCCGCCTCCACCTGCCAGCCCAGCGACCGCGGCAACACCGCCTCCCGCGCGAAATCGGCGGAGCGCTCTTCTCCCTCCAGATAATTGGTCAGAGTCGAGTAACCGAGCTGCGTCGGTCCCAATTCCAGCATGTCCCCGCACGCGCTGTATAGCTGATAGGAATTCGCGCTTGCCACGAACGACATGTGAGACGCCGCCAATGCCCTCTTTCCCGCCTCATATCCGGCCGTCCGTTCCTTCACCAGCCGCTCCGCCGAATACCCCTTGATATTGCCATGCCCCATGTCTTCCCACACCGGATCACCCGCCAGCAGTTTCACCCGCGACTTACCATCGAAGCCGTACTCCGTCCGCCAGTCCTCTTCCTCCTCCGGCAAGCCCAGCGTATCCAGGTAAATCCCCGACCACGCCCGTACCAGCCCCTGCGCCACGCTCCCATCCGTCAACCACAACACGATATGAACCGGGTCCCCCTGCCGGAACGGCTCCGGCAACTCCACTTTCAGCCAGCCCGGATATTTGCCTTTCGGCGTTTCCAGGCTCTTAACCTGCTTCCCCAGTCCTTTCCCGTTGATTCGCACCGCCTTAGCGCGATTCGGCTCTTTCGCCTCGTAGGCGATGAACATGCGGCGGTAATCCCGGCTGAACACCACGTCCCGCAGCCGGGACGACACCGGAAGAAAATTCGTGAAAGACACCGGGAAAGTTTGGCCATCCGCAGTGGAGAGCGAAACCGTCAGGTTGGTCGTCGGCCATTCCTTCAAGACCATTTGGAAGACGACAGCGCTGCCGGCGGGCGAATTCGAGGTGGGATAGAAATGATGCCAGATGACGCCGTTGGTCAGGAAGCCGACCTCGACGCCGGCCTGCCCGTCGCTCTGCGCTTCACGCTGATGGCGGGTCAACCGCGCGCCGGCCCACGTCACCGGCTTCGTGCCGAGATTGGAGAGATACACCTCGAGCAGCGGATTTTCGCGCCGGATATACACGCCCTCGGCGCGAATGGAGGGCGCTGCCGCGTCATTCGTCTTCCAGGCGACGGCTTCGACTTCCTGCGCCATCCCCGGAAAGGAGAGCCACAAGACAAAAACAGGGGCGGAAAGGCACCGTGCATGAAACCGCACAAACTTCGACTCCCTTCATCGCAAGGGGCAAGACAACGTTCCTCCAACAGCGGCCGATATCCGTTACGGAACAGGCGCGCCTCCAGCCGCGGGAACCGCCCGGCGCAAAGGACAATTCGTCCCACCGTCGTCCAAAATATCCTCGAAATCCCGGATATCCATCTGGTGCCTGTCGCGGTATATTCGATAAAACTCCCTGTTTTTCTCAGCGCCATATTTGTCCAGCATCCTTGTCCGATCGGCGTCCTGCTCCATGTCGTTCCTAAGCGATTGAAGCTGGCCCTGCATCCGCTGTTTTTCTCTTTCCCAATTTTCCAAGCGGTTCAACATGCCCCTC
>JACQHI010000220.1 GCA_016199105.1 Lentisphaerota bacterium
GCCGCCGCCGACCAGGCCGAGTCTGATTTTTTTCATTTTGCCTTTTTCTTCGCGATCTTCTGTTCCACTCTTTTCTTTCCCTTCGCGGCCGCGGCTTTTCCGCCCCGTTCCTGTATTTTGCGGGCGGCGTTCCGGATGCCGTCGGCCATCTGGTCGAGTTGTTCGTGCGTGAATCGCGGATGCATGGGGAGCGTCATGGTTTCCTCGAAAAACACCTTCTCGGCCACGGGGCACAGCCCAGGTTTGTAGCCGCGCTCGCGATAGACGCTGAACAGATAATTGGGAAGGTAATGCAGGATTGCCTGGACGCCTTCCTCGTAGTACAGGATTCGCAGGAAATCGTCCTTCGGGAATCCCCGGGCGTGCAGCTTGTAGCGGGGATTGAACAGATAGCAGACCTGCGTGCGGTCCGGCGCCCAGGTCGGAACGGCAATGCCGTCCGTGCCGGCGAGGCGGCCGTTGACATAGTTCGTCAGCTCCAGGCGCTTTGCGTTGAAGGCGTCGAGCTTCCGGAGCTGGATGCGGCCCACGGCGGCGCGGACTTCGTCCATGCGGTAGTTGTTGCCCAGCACACCGTTGACCTCGACCACGTCATAATGGTAGGGCAGCCAGTAATCCTTCTGGTTTTTATAGCTCTGCAGGCCGATGCAGCGGAGCGGGATGATCTTGTCTGCGAAGTCGTCGCGGCTGAAGGTCAGCATGCCGCCTTCGAAGGTGGTCATGTTTTTCAACGGGTGGAAGCTGAAGCAGCCGATGTCCCCGATGCTGCCCGCCTTTTTTCCCTTGTAGGTCGCGCCCGGCGTGTGGGCGGCGTCCTCCACGACAAGCAGCTTGTGCTCGCGGGCAATGGCCATGATCTCGTCCATGTCGCACATCTGCGTGCCATAATGCACCACGACGATCGCCCGGGTCTTCTTCGTCACCTTTTGGCGGATGCTGGCCGGATCGATGTTATGGGTTTCGTACTGGACGTCCGCGAATACCGGCACCGCGCCCCGCCGCAAGAGCTCGATGCTCGTGGCGATGAAGGTGATGGGCGTGGTGATGACCTCGTCGCCGGGCTTGAGGTCCAGCAGGTCAACGGCCAGCGCGCAGGCCACCGTTCCGTTGGACACCGCGAAGGCGTATTTCGTTCCGCAAAAGGCGGCGAATTCCTTCTGGAACGCCTGCACCTGCGGGCCCATGGTGAACGTTTCGCCCTGGAGCACTTCCCGGATGGCGTTGAGTTCCTGCCCGTCGAACTTGGAGCCGAAAAAGGAATAGGGTACTTTTAGTTTGACGCCGTCGCCGGCATCGTAACTTGTCGCGTAACTGCCTTGTTGTTTGGCCATGACCGGTCTCCTTTGTTTAAAGGAATGCATAATAGAATGGAAATGCAACAAGGTAGGGCGCGCTCGCCGAGCGCGCCGCGGTTCATCGTGAACGATTCACCGTGAACGGCGGTTTCGGCGAAACCGCCCTACCCAAACGAAGATCCATTCTATTTATGCAATCCTTAGCAAGCCGTTATCGTCACCACGCGTTTGGTCTCCACCGCTTTGTAGATCGCCTCCACCAGTTTCACGGACCGGCGCCCGTCCTCAAGCGTCACCGGCGGTTCCTGGCCGGTCCGTATGCTCGCCATGAAATCCTTGATCATGCGTCCGTAAAGGCCTTCGCCTTTCAAATGGTATTCCCGGCGCCGGGGGGCCTTGCTGCGCACCTGGTTCGCGGCGTAACCGGTTTCCTTGTCCTGCAGGATGCTGAACATCCGGCCGGTCGGGTCCTGGCCGATCGTGCCCGTGCCGAGGATCGAGCCCCGGGTGCCGTGCAGCTCCAGGGCGTTCTGCGCGGCCGCGTCGGGCAGGTTAAAGTAGTTGTCCACGATGCCGTGCGCGCCGTTGGCGAAGCGCACCACGAGCGTGGACGCGTCCTCGATGGCCGTCCGGTACGCGTGCGTCATGCGGTTCTGGAAGCCGGTGACCTCGCGGATCGTCGAGCCGAAGATCCATTCCAGCAGGTCCAGGCAATGCGTGCCCATGTCGATCAGGCTCCCGCCGTGGCTGAGCCGGATATCCTGCCGCCAGGCGGTCGGGATCGGCGGATACCAGCACGTCAGTTGCGCGCGGCCCATGACCGGCCGGCCGATCGTGCCCGCCTGCACCAGCTCGCGCGCCTTCGCGTTGTAGACGTTGTTGCGCATGCAGAAGGCGAGCATGAACCGGACCCCGGCCTTTTTCACCGCCGCCTCCATGCGGTCCACCTCCTTCAGGCTGATGGCCATCGGCTTTTCGCAGAGGATGTGCGCGCCCGCTTCCGCGGCCAGGATGACCTGGCGGCAGTGCGCGTTCTGCGGGGAGGCGATGTAGACCGCGTCCGGTTTTTGGGCCAGCAGGTCCTTCTCGTTGTCGCAGGCGTGCGGCACGTCGAAGCGGCGGGCCACGGCCCGCGCGCTCTTGAGCGTGGCGCACATGACGGAGACGATGGCCGCCTCCGGCGCCGTCTGGCGCATCTCCGGAATCGTGCGCCGCAGCGCGATGCCTCCGGCTCCGATGATCCCCCAGCGCATCGTTTTCATGGCGAACCTCCCCTGGTTTGACGGACGCGGAACGACGCGCCGTTCGCGCCGTTCAGCGCTTGAGGTGTGCATGATGCCGAATCCCGCCGGAACACGTCAATAAGAATGAATGGCGCGAGGGATCAGTGGGAAGGATGAAGCGTGGGTCCCGACTCCGACTTGTCCCGCGCGGGGCGGGATCGGGACCATTCCGATTCAGATAAGGTCCCAGTTGGACGTGAGTCCCGTTGGGACGGGCCAACGTCCCTCACGGGAACTGGGACC
>JACQHI010000223.1 GCA_016199105.1 Lentisphaerota bacterium
ACGGACAAATTGACGCATGTCTAAACGTGCTCCTAAAAACTCCCGCTTACCGCAGTCTGAATGGCCGGTCGAGGGGCGGAATCCAGTCCGGTCAGCTTCCCGAGTGCCGTTTCAATGGCTTCAAGCGCCAGTTCCATGGCGGTCGTGGTCTCAATCGGGGTTCCCTCCGCGAGTGCCTCGTCCTGGAGAACGGCGCGCAGCTTGCCGGCGGCGTCCGCCAGCAACCGCCGTGTCTCGATGATCTCGGATCCAGGCGCCGGTTGGTTTGGATGTCGTGCGGTCATGCTATTTTCACCTTCGTCTAAGATCGCGAGTAAATTCCTATGCCGCACGCCACCCGCCTTATTCGAGAGGCCAAAGGCCTTCGCGCGCAAAACGCGTTTCGATGACTTGATGGTTGACGCCAAATCGTGAGGCGATCTTCTTGGCGACGTGGGATCGCATACCCTCAACATCGTACCAGGATGGATCAGCCGCCGCCATTTTCTTCTGAAAGCGATCATATTCCTCCCGAAGAATGTCGGGAGGCACGAGAAAGCGTCCGGCGAATTCGTCGGCCTGATCTTCCAGCCGGTTGTTCCTGCGATGCTCCAAAATCCACCGCTTGAATTCATCGAAATGGGCGAACCGAATGTCTTCCTGGTACTCACGATGAAGCAGGAAATGCCCCAGCTCGTGGGCAACCGAGAAACGCAAACGTTTTTCGATCCAACGGTCCTGGCGCTCCCAGCCTTGAATGGCGTCACGGTCGACATAAACGGTTTTCTGCCCGGGCACGATCGCCGCGTCCATGCGGAGATCCGCCTGAAGGTCCGGGATATCGATAACGTCGAAGCGCAGGATCACATCCGCAATGTAGAACACATCGATGGGCGGCAGGTCGTGGCCCGCCAAGTCCTTCGACAAGCGAAAGTCGTCGGCCGTTCGCCAAATGGTTTCATTGTCGAGGAATGAAACGTTCATGCCTTGTCCGGTGTATGAGCTTGCCGCACCTTTTCAATAAAGTCGTCGAGTTGCTCCCCGGTGAGTTCGGCGCCACGCACGGTCCGGAGAAACACCGGCAACATGGCCAGGAGTTTCTCGTCCGCCATGACCTCGCGCGGGATGTTGCCCCTGCCGAGTTCCGCGCTATACATGAAATCGCGCCACCCATCCGTGTCGGGAACAAGGCCGAGAAGACTCGCCCACTTGCCCAGGGTCGCTTCATCCCGCGGCGGAGGGTTGACGTTGCGCTCGACCTTGCTCCAGTTGCTTGGGTCGAGCCCGTGCTCCTGGCAGAACTGCCGAAGCGTCTTCTTATGGCTGATCCGCAGATTCTTGACCATTTCGCCAAAACTCATGGTAGTTCCTCCTTCTTTGTATGGTATAGAATCTACCACATGTGGTTAAAAGTCAACCACATTTTATCGCTCATTTTATCGCTCACGGCCACGGTTTATCGCTCATTTATGCGTCATTTATCGGTCACGGCCGCGTATACCGTCCCTTTGCCCTCGCCGATCCGCCGGAGAACACCCCGGGCCACCATATCCGCCAATAACCGCCGGGCGGTGGCGCTGGAAACGTTCAATAAGTCAGCCACCCCCTGGTTTTTCACTTGGAATGATTTACCACGGATGGGTTAGCCAGGAGGCACAAACCGGAACAAAAAACTTTGCACCTTGGCGTTTTTGCGTGAGAACAATTTTCCGGTTTGTTGTGTCCGGCGCCTTTGCCGAGCCGTAGCCAATCAAGGCTTGACCGGCTTCGAGAGATCCACGTCCGTCAGGATCACGGTGTTCGGGTTGGAGGTCCGGGCGGGAATATTGCCGTTGGGCAGGACAATCATGGCCTGGCCTGAATCGGCATAGACGACCGCCGTCTGATGATCCAGGGCGCGCACCACGACAAAGGCCTCCGCGAAGGGACCCATGAACCCGCAGCCGCTCAGCAGGACGACGTTGGCCCCGCCCTCCCCCAGCGCCAGCGCGTTGCGCGGCTTCTGGAAATCCGAGCAGACCTGGATGCCGACTTTCCCGAAATCCGTCTCGAATACCCGCGGTGGCTCGGGCTCGTCCTTGACCCGCATGCCGACGAATTCCCCGTTACGGCCGAAGAGGACGCCGATCTCAGCCACGGCGTTGTTGTGCCGTATATGGTAGGCCGCACCGACATACAGGCTGAACTTCTTCGCCAGGGCGGCCAGGCGGCCGGCCGTCGGCCCGTCCAAGGGCTCCGCCAGGGCCCATTTGTTTTCCGGCGTGGTCAGGAAAAGCTCGCTGGCCCGGAAATACTCGGGGCCCACCACAACGTCGGCGCCGCGCCGGGCGGCCTCCTCCATCAGCGCGAGATTCTTCTCCGTGTGCTGTTCGATGTGCCGTTGCGCCACGGCCATGTCGAATTGGTCCTTGCTGCAGGCATGCCGCAATGCCCAATCCAACCAGGACGTGATGGCAGCCAGTTTGACAGGGCGTGTCTTCATGGACATACTCCTTGCGGGGTTCGGGATTCGACATCCTGATGACTGATCACTGACAACTGACCACCTCCCCAGACTTCCACCCTCACCCCCACACCCCGGCACTCCCACACTCCCATACATCTTCTCCCCTACCCGATCTCCTCGATCATCACGCAATAGACTTCCGCGAACGGCGGGCTCTTGCACGCCTCGCCGGGCAGGCCGTACGAGACGTCGTGGGTATAGAGGATGACCGGCTTCTCCACCGGATGGAAGGGACCCGGCCGGGAAATCGTGGGCAGCCAGCTCGGAAATTGGGGGTCCGTGACGCTGATCTGATTGCACTCGAACGATTTCCCCCGGTCGCCCGACCACAGG
>JACQHI010000233.1 GCA_016199105.1 Lentisphaerota bacterium
CGCATGGCCGAAAAGTCCGCCCAAAATCTACTGGACGGCATCGAGGCCAGCCGGCGCCGCGACTTCTGGCGGGCCCTCTTCGCGCTGGGCATCCGGCATGTCGGCGTGAAGATTGCCCAGACGCTGGAACTGCATTTCGATGACATCCACTCGCTGATGGAGGCCACCCCCGAACAATTGCAAAGCATCCCGGATCTGGGCCCGGTCGTCGCCCAAAGCATCGTCGATTTCTTTCATATCCCGCGAAACAGGGACATCGTCAATCGTCTGGAAAAGGCCGGCATCAATCTGAAACGGAAATCGGATTCACGGCCGGCCGGCGCCGACCTGGCCGGGAAGACGTTCGTGTTGACGGGCACGCTTTCCACCCTGGACCGCGCGGCGGCCGAGGAAAAGATCCGGCGGCTCGGCGGCCAGATCAGCTCCAGCGTTTCCCGTAAAACCAGCCACGTGGTGGCGGGGGAGTCGCCCGGCTCCAAACTGGACAAGGCGCGGAAACTCGGCGTATCCGTCCTTGACGAAGCGGCTTTTTTGAAAATGATAAGCGTGTAACTGCTCAGGAGGCATCCCGGGACGGGATGTCTCCTAAGCAGTTACTATTTGGCAAGCCATTTTCTGATGATTTGACAAAATTCGCGTTGATTAGCGTGATTAGCGGGCACTTCCGGATTTTTTCCCGCGAATTACGCGAATAGGCGCGAATAAACAACCCGAGCAGTGACCACATGAACATGTTTTCTCTGTGCGTGGGACCGTTCGAGGTTAATTGCTGGATCGTGTGGGCTCAGCCCCCACAGGCACTGGTCATTGACCCCGGCTCACAGGCGGAGGCCATTCTGGAACGGCTCCGGAAGCATGAACTTCATGTCGCCGCTTATCTCATCACCCATGGCCATATGGATCACATTGGCGCCCTTTTCGAGCTGCACCAGGCGATGCCGGCGCCGGTCTGTATCCACGCGGCCGACGCGCGCTGGGCCTTTTCGGAAAGCAATCAGATGCCGCCCCATTACCCCCAGCCGCAACGTCCTCCCGGCCCCTTCCGGACTCCCGAGAGCAACAAAACCTTTCAGGATGCCGGCTTGGAGTACCGGGCGCTGTTCACGCCGGGGCACTCGCCGGGCGGCGTCTGTTATTATTTCCCGACGGACAAGACTTTGTTTTCCGGCGACACCCTGTTCCAGGGAACCGTGGGCCGCACCGATCTCCCGGGCGGTGACGCCCGCACACTCAGCCGCTCCCTGCAGGTTCTCGCCGGCCTGCCCCCCGACACCCGGGTATTCCCCGGCCACGGCTCGCCCACCACCCTCGCCAAAGAAAAACGGGGCAACCCGTTTTTTAAAACAATGGATGTGTAAGGATGGAACTACGAAACACGCGAAAGGCGCGAAAATGGAAACCGATACACGAAACTCGAGCGATTCGTTGTACTTTCGCGTGTTTCGCGCATTTCGTAGTTAAGAGTGATTTTTTTGAAAGAGGCTCTGATGGATTTTAAACCTTTCACCGATATTCATCCGTTGGATTTCGAGGCGCTCCTGAAAAACTTGCGGCGTCTGGAAACGCCCAAACGCGTGTTTTTCATGGAATTGTTTCAGGATCGTGCCATCGAGGATGCCATTGACCGGACCTACAAGGTCACCGCCCGCCTGGACCCTTACCGGCCTGAATATGAATTGCAGCGGTCCATCGCCATGCAACGGTTCCTGGGCTACGAATACGTGGGCGTTTCCCTTCTATCGCTGCCCACCGGCGCCCCCCATAAGGCCGTGGACACCGCGATGGAAGGCCAGAACCAGGGCGAACGCGGTTGGATTGACGAAAGCCGCGGCCCCATCGCCTCCTGGGAGGATTTCGAGAAATTCCCATGGCCGGACGGCAAAACCTGGGACACGCGCAACCTGAAATGGCTCGAAAAAAACCTTCCGGACGACATGTGCCTCGTGGCCCGCGGCGGGCATTTCTGCGAATACCTGTGCTGGCTGATGGGGTACGAAACCCTCTGTTACGCACTCCACGATCAACGGGACCTGGTGCAGGCGCTGGCCGATCGCATCCTCAAACTGGAAGAATCGGCCGCCAAGGCGCTGCTGGAATCGGGCCGGGTCCGGATGTTCTGGGCCAGCGACGACATGGGATTCAAAACCGGCCTGATGATCGCGCCCGACGACATGCGCCATTTCGTGCTGCGCAGCCATAAATATCTGGCCGAAATCGCCCACACGGCCGATGCCCCCTACCTGCTTCACGCCTGCGGCAAACGATCGGATATTGTGGAAGACCTCATCCGGGACGTGAAGCTGGATGCGATCCATTCATGGGAAGACACGATCGAACAGATCACCGATGCCAAGCGGCGCTACGGCAAACGCCTGAGCCTGCTCGGCGGAATTGACGTGGATTTCCTCTGTCGCTCCTCCGAGGAAGAGATCCGGAAACGCGTCCGCGAGACGGTCGCCGTATGCCAACCGGGCGGCGGTTTCTGCCTCGGAACCGGCAACACGGTGGCCAACTACATCCCCATGGACAATTACCTCGCCATGCTGGACGAGGGGCGGAAGCTGTAGAGGGCAGAGGGATTCAACGTCCACGTGAGTGGCGTTGCCACAACGTGGCTCACGCCAACGCTCCACGTCGGCCGCACTGCGGCCAAGTGGCCACTTGCAAAGCGACGTGGCAACGTCCAATGCTACTCTGTCCGTCAGATGACGGACTCGAAGCACGAGCGTGGAACGGGACAAAAGGCTCTGTATCGAATGGCACTGAAATTAGGCTCGTGTTTCGACACCAGACGGCGGCTGAGGCCAGCCGCCCTCCCGTGAGGGACGTTGGCCCGTCCCCGTGAGGGGCGTTGCCCAACAGGACTCACGCCCAACGGGACTCACGTCCACAAGAACGCCTGTATTCCCGCATATGGAGGGCGGGCGGCCTCGACCGCCGCGAGCTTAAGCAAGTGCCATTCGGCTCTGCCTCAGTGCCTGCGCCGGAACCGGGCCTTCGGATACACCACCGGTTTTGACGACACCTTGCGGTGGATTTTCGCTTTTGGGAGGACATGTTTCCGCCCGGGCGCCGGGCGCCCGGTTGCGGTCCCGCCCACGGAGGCCTTGAGCTCGTGAATCTGATCCCGCAGCAGGGCGGCGCGTTCGAATTCCAGGGCGTCGGCCGCCTCCAGCATTTCCTTTTCCATTTCGCGGATCGTTTCCCCCACATCGTAATCCTCGCCTGTTTCCCGGACCACCTGCTCGACCAGTTCCTCGCTTTCCTCCCGCTGGACCAGGCTCTCCTGGAGACGCGCGATAATGCTGCGGGGGGTGATGCCGTTCTCGCGGTTGTATTCGGCCTGCCGCGTTCGGCGCGCATCCATGATGGCGATGGCGCGGCGCATCGAATCGGTGATCGTATCGGCATAGAGGATCACTTCGCCAGAGATGTGCCGCGCCGCGCGACCCGCGGTCTGGATGAGCGCGGTCTCGGAACGAAGGAAGCCCTCCTTGTCCGCGTCCAGGATCGCCACCAGCGAGACTTCCGGAAGATCGAGCCCTTCCCGCAGAAGATTGATGCCCACGAGACAGTCGAAATCGGCCTTCCGGAGGCCCCTTAAAATTTCCACGCGCTCGATGGCGTCTATTTCCGAATGCAGGTATTTGACCCGCAGGCCGGCCTCGCCGAGATAGTCGCTGAGATCCTCCGCCGTCTTTTTCGTCAGGGTGGTGACGAGCACCCGTTCCCCGCGTTCCGCCCGCTTGCGCACTTCCTCCATCAGGTCGTCAATCTGGCCCGTGAGCGGTTTGAGGGTGACCGCGGGGTCCACCAGGCCGGTCGGACGGACAATCTGCAGGACGGGCGGCGGAGACACCTGGCGCTCATACGGGGCGGGCGTGGCCGAGGCAAACAGGATCCGGCCGGTGGCGGCCAGGAACTCGTCGAAATTCAGGGGCCGGTTGTCCTTGGCGGACGGCAGGCGGAACCCATGTTCCACCAGCACCGTCTTCCGGGCCTGGTCGCCATTATACATGCCCCGAATCTGGGGCAGCGTAACGTGCGATTCGTCGATGATCGTCAGAAATTCATCCGTGAAATAACTCAACAGGGTGGCGGGCGGCTCGCCGGCCTTGCGCCCGGCCAGATGCCGGGAATAATTTTCGACGCCGCCGCAATAGCCCACTTCGCGCAGCATTTCGACGTCATACAGCGTCCGCATTTTAAGGCGCTGGGCCTCCAGCAGTTTGTTGTTGGCTTCGAACCATTTCAGACGCTCTTCCAGCTCCTCCAGGATGCGGTCGATCGCCGGGGCCAGCCGGCTGGCCGGCATCACGAAATGCTTGGCGGGCGAAATGGCGGTGGACTCCAGCGTCGCCTCGAGTTCGCCCGTGAGACGGTTGATCCGGCGCAGGCTTTCGATCCGATCCCCGAAAAAGTTCACGCGCACGCCCTGCGTCGAATAGGCGGGAAAAACATCCAGGGTATCGCCCCGGACCCGGAACGTGCCCGGCTGCTGCTCATAGTCGTTGCGCGAGTACTGGATATCGACCAGGCGGCGCATGAAGTCGTCGCGATCCCAGGTTTCCCCCACCTTCGCCGCCACCAACATCTCACGGTAGTCCTCGGGCGAACCGAGCCCGTAGATGCAGGAGACGGAGGCAACGATGATGACGTCCCGGCGGTTCAAGAGCGAGTTCGTCGCCGACAGGCGCAGGCGCTCGATGTCCTCGTTGATCGAGGCGTCTTTCTCGATAAAGGTGTCCGTCTGGGGGATGTAGGCTTCGGGCTGATAATAATCGTAATAGCTGATGAAATACTCGACGGCATTTTCGGGGAAATACTGCTTCAATTCATTGAACAACTGGGCCGCCAGGGTCTTGTTGTGGGAAATGACGATGGCCGGCCTGTTCCAGCGGGCAATCACATTGGCCAGCGTGAACGTCTTGCCCGAGC
>JACQHI010000234.1 GCA_016199105.1 Lentisphaerota bacterium
GAACCCCACCGCCACCGCCAGGGCATGGGCCTTGGGGATTTCCTGGAACGCCTGGGCCGTAATGATGATGGCCACCCAGAGCAGGATCCCGAGCGTGCATTCCAGGGGCACCACCTTTTGCACGAGGGCCAGGCCGCCGGTGAGGCAGAGCAGGGTGATGATCGCCCCGTTCAACACCGAATAGCCCCAACGGGCGCCCATGGCTTTCCAGCCGGGATGTCCGATGTAGATGGTGGTCGGGAAGCAACTGCCGGAGAAGGCGGCCACCAAGCTTCCTATCCCATTGGCCAGGAGCGAGGGCCGGGTTTCATACCGGTCGCCGGCGGCTTCGGCGCTTTCGAGATTCTGGAGCGAACCGATGACGTTGAACAGCCCCATGGGAAAAATGACCGCCAGGTAGCGCCAGCCGCGCGGGTCGGCCAACAGCGAGAGAGCGTCGCGAAAGGAGGCCTGCGGCAGATGAAGCCCGAGAACGGCCGACTGGGGCGGCGGCGCGAAACCCGTCCACGACCTCGGCAGGATCCAGGCCATGGCTACACCCACCATCACGGCGATGAAGCCGCCGGGCAGTCCGAAGGGCCACTTATAGCGGGACGCGTAGGATAAAAGGATCAGGAACATCGGCAGGATGGCCAGGAGGGGGCTTGCGAACATCTGGAAAATGAAGCCCATGGCGATGAAGGTGATGGCGATGCCGGCCAGGGCGGAGAGGAGCGCCGCGCGCGGCGTATGGCGTCTCAACCAGTCGCCCACCCAGGCGCCCGCGGTTTCCATGAGGCCCGAGATGAGACAGGCGAACAGGCCGACTTTCCAGGTGAGCTGGGGATCCTTCGTTTCGTGGTAAACGGGGGCCATGATGAGGAAGACATAAGCCACCAGGCTGGGGGTGTTGATGCCATAGGGAAGGGCGGTCACGTCGAGGCGGCCGGTTTTGCGGGCCAGTTGGCGCGCCTGCCAGGCGTAAAAGAGGTTGCCCACCAGGATGGAAAGCCCCGCCCCGGGCAGGATGCGCCCCGCCACCAGCTCGTCGGGAAGGCCGCAGATGAACTTGCAGAGAACGCCGATGAGCATCAACTGCAGGAGGTTGTCGATGAAGAGACCGAAGAACCCGTCCACATCGCCCAAGACGAACCAGGGCAGTTTTTGGGGAGCAGTGGCGTTCATGACTATCAGGCGAGAACCGTATCCGGATACGGACCGAGGAACCGTTCACCGTTGAAATGCACGACATGGTCAGGATCTTCGGCGATCCAGACTTCTGTTTCCCAGGAAATCTGACTCAGGAAACGGCCCATGGCGGCACGCGTTTCAAACGCTGTCACGAAGACAAGCCCGCTGCGAAATCCGGCGAACAGATGTTTGAGTTCCCGGCGACGCTTCCCGTCCACCACCCCGGCGCTCGTCACGGCCTCGCCGATGACCAACCATTGGCGCTTCGGGTCGTAAATGACAACGTCCGGCATCTTGGCGGCTGAGTCTATCACGACGCCGATACGCTTTAAGTAGTCGGTCTCAAAATGATGGAACTTGTTCTCGGCGTCCCCAACGTAGAGGACGACACCGCCCGGAACGAACCGGGTGCAGAAGTCCTCGATGAACGCCTTGATCAGCGGGTTCTGACCGCCCGGTGACAGTGTGATTTCGCCGCCCTCCGGCAGGTGGACCGGAATACGGGCGATTGTCCTGGCCCGCTGGAGCTCGCGCTTGATCTCCTCTTTTGTGTCGAGAAATCGCTTGAGCGCGGCGGCCCAGGCGTCGGACTTAAAGCTCCTGCACAGACGAAGCGCCCTGTGCTCGATCTGGTACACGGTCTTGCCGCTATTCGTGGGTCGACTCGGGTCGTTGGGGTTTTTCACGAGCAGCCCCTCTTCGACGAAATACTTCACGGCCTCGTCGCGGATGGTTTCCCGGGTGTTGGGGGCGTACCGCAGACGATAATTGTTGGCGACGAAATCAATGATGGGGGTGATTCCGCGAAGCGGTTCCCGGGCGACATCCCAAGCGTCGTAGGGTCCAAGATCGAGAAGGGCGAGCAAGACGTATCCGGCAACCTCGTTGCTCTGCTTCGGACCGAAACCCATTGCGCGGAGAATGGCCATCGCCTCCTTCAGTTTCCGCGCGCCGAGCGGCTTTCCCTTGCCGGATGTTGGACTCATGCCTTCAACTCCCCTGTCACGATTTCATCAATGTCATGCTGTCCCAATGAATCTTCGCCGATGTGACTTCCGATGCCGCGCAACTGTTCGACTGTGGGAAAGCGAACATTGCGGAGATCGGTGGCGTTCACTTGAGTATGCCCGTTGAATTGACGGAAATACAGGTCCAGGGCCGACGAATTGAGAAAAGCCCACAAGCCCTTTGCCAAGGCCATGTCGAGGCCTTTCCCGTTCGCATGGATGTAGTTCAGATGATTCTCGAAACCGACAAGTTGTCCTTTCACACGGTCCGGGTCGTAAATACAGGCGACAATCCTGCGTCGCTCTTCTTTCGACGTGAACCGCTTGGTCAGGACATAGACGCCAGCCGGGACAAGCAAACTGCGCGTCTGGTCGTTGTCGAGGATTGCGTTCGGCTTCCGTGACCGTTCCTTCGGCCACGCCACGAAAAGGCCGTTGAAGTGGCAAGGATAGACGAGAGGCGTTGTGCCGGGCTCGGATTGTTGGCGAATGAAGTCTCGCGCGCGGAAATCGACCACCCGCCCTGTCGAGACTGTGAGGCCGAGTGCCGGGAGGTTGGAGCCCAGGTGCGACACCTGATCACGGGCGGCAATATGTTCCGAGGAAGTCGGAATGTGGATGAAAGCCTCGGAATCATCGGGCGAAACGATTTCGTTGGCCGGAAAGACGCGGGTGTGAACAGCGTCCCGCTCGCCGCCGGCGCTCTGCGAAACCCGGATTGTGCGGGGCTGTTGGGCCTGCTTAATGGCGTGCAGAATGACGTTCTCCTGCAAGACGTTGTCGTGCTTAAAGGCCGCTGTGCGCGAGTCGAAGACATGGATTCTGCGGAACGACATTTCCGCCAGAAGTCTTCGGCGAAACGGCTTGAAGTAGGGGCCATTGCAGAAACTGCGCGGCGTGATGGCGACGAGTTCTCCTTCCGGTCGCAGCAGGCCGATAATCAGATTCAAGAAGGCCGTGTACAGATTGGTCGTCTCGGCGTTGACGGCCCGCAACAGGCGATAGCCGTCCGATGTTGTGGAGAGCTTCCCGTAAGGCGGATTCACGATGGCGGCGTCGTAAGTCTGGAGTGTCCTCGAGAAGAAATCGTTCCTCAGCATCTCCGCGCTTTCGGCGATAAAATCGACATTGCGGATGATCGCGGAAAATTCTATGCCCCTTCCGTGGCACGCTATGCGGCATGCCTCGCAGGTCTCCTCAATCCCGGGAATGAGAGCGCTGTCCAACTCGTAGGCGGTAATCTCGATTCGCCGCGGCGGATCCTTGCTAAGGAGTTGGCGACGGATGAAAGCGGCGGAGAGAATGCCCATGCCTGCGCCAGGGTCGAGCAAACGAATGCTTTGACGGTGAAGCCGAAACATCGTTGCCATGAGGTCGGCCACGTGCGGCGGTGTAAGGAATTGGCCCAACTCCTTCTGCTGTTGAGGGTTCGCGGAGTCGAAAAAACGGGCACGAAGCCGTTCCGGAATGGAGAGAAGTGCCCGATAGTCTTGCGACGAATAATCGGCCTCGGCGCATTGCTTCTCCGCGGTTGTCTCCGTCAGTGCGTGCATTTGTCGAAGATACTATGCCTTATGAGAATTGCTGTCGAGCCGGTAGATCGCGTTGGCGGTGGCGAGGATAAAGCGGTCGGGGGTCGGCACGGCCAGATGGAGCGCGCCGGGCAGACGCGCGAGCGGGCGCACCGTGTGCGGCTCGGCATCGGAGGCGGACGGGCGCCATTGGAACAGCCCTTGCGAGGCAAGGCCGTACACGCGTTCGTCGGGCGTCACGCACAAGGCGCACAGCCCTTCGAGCGGAAACGGGCCGCGGTACATCACCCGGAACGTGCGCGTGTCGATGAGGGCGATCTCGCCGTCGCTGACGCGCTGCGCCACGGCGACGCCGCCGGGCAATACGCCGCGCACCTGAATCAGGTCCGCGTCATCCCACGGCGCAACGGTCGCGACGGTGCGCGCGCCGCCGGGATCCCAGGCGAAGACAAGCGCGGTGGGTGTTTTCGGCGGGAAACTGTCGCTGTCGCCCCAGCGGTACGTGCCTCCAATCAGACGGCCGGTCGCCGGATCGTAGGCGATGGCGTCGAGATTCTGGTCCGGCACGACGCTCTCGTGCACCGTGTGTTCGCCGGTGCGCGGATCGTACACGGTGATCGCGCCGCCGATGGAGCAATAGTTTGCCCAGGAGGCCATATAAACACGCCGTCCGTCCGTCGCCATGCCGCGCGGGCGGCCCTGATTATGCCGGGCTTGCAACAGTTCGCGCGGATTGACGTCGTAGGCGAAAGGGCGATGGGGGTCGTATTCGAGCATGAGCGCGTCGATATAGATGCCCAGGTAGGCCTTGCCGTGGAGCGAGACGCTGGCCGTGGGTTCGCCGCTCACGCGGCAGATCATGCCGCCGGAGTCTTCCCACGCGCCGGTCTGTTGATCGGCGCGAAAGGCGTTTTGCTGGCTGTAATGCCCGCCGACGATCCAGCGGTCGTCGGGCACGGTGAAATAATAATAGGTGTTGGCATCCGGCGAACGGCTGGGCAATTGCCCGCACCGCAGCGAGTTGGAGGCCGGATCGTAGATGAACCAATGCGCGAGATAACCGATGCCGACCAGCGTGCGTTCGTCCACGCCCGCCAGCAGCGTCCACGCCTCGCCGCGCGGAAGATCGTCGCGCAACGGCGTGGCGACGCCCTGGGCGTCGATCCGGCAGATCCGGCCCGAGGGCGAGGCGACACCCAGCCGCGGTCCGCCGGGCAGCAGGCGCGTGACAAGGCGCTCATCGCCCGGCGGCACAATCCCAGCCGGCAGACCGTCCTGCTCCGGGTCCGAAATGTGATAGGCCTGTTTGACGGGCATCTCGATCGGGGTCCGTTCGAACGTGCGCGTGCGGGGGTCAAAAACGATGCGGTGCTTGAATTCGCCGATCCCCCGGCAGGCGATCCGCCCGTCGGCCAGCGCGCGAAAATCGAACAGGTACTTGCCCGTGGGATCCGTGTCGGGGTGCAGGAACAGCTCCCCGGTCGTTATGTCGTACCGGCCGAACACCGTATGCGGATAGGTTCCGAAATAGATGGCGCCATCGGGCCCGCCGATCGCATCCCACGGCATTTCGCCTGCCGGCAGCCGATGCGGCAGCGTCTCCCAGCGGCGTTCGCGCACGAGGAAGCGATGCAACCCGCCCTGGTGCGTGACGGTATAGATATTGCCGTCGGCGCCCAACGCCGCGCCGTGCGAGGCTTTTTCGTGGCAGGGCACGTCATAGCGCTCGATGGAACCATCGGCGAGCGAAAGCAGGAACAGCCAGTTGGCCAGAGCCGTGGAATACGAGAAACAAGCGATCTTGCGCTCCTCGCGCAGAACGAGCAGACGCCGCGTATAGCCGGTGAGCGCGTGCGCCTCCGGACGGCACAGCAACCGGGGCACGGGCGCGGCGGGAAAATCGTTGGCGATCCGCCACGTCATGACATAGGTGCTTTCATCCCTGCTTGATCCGGATCGGCGATTGAACGGGAAAGCGTTCGAGCCGGGCGGAGACGGATTTCGGCAGGGCGAAGCGGAGGAAGATGCCCCAGCCTTGGCCGTGATCGGTGTCGAGGGCGACGACGATTTCATGAGCGCCTTTACCGAGCTTGACGGCAACCATGGACCGGTCGGGAACCGCCGGGTTCACCCGCTTGGGCCGGCACAATACGGACTTGCCGTCCACGAACACCTTCACGCCGCCGTCATGGCCGATCCGCAGCTCCCAGGCGCCCGCCTCGGCGACCGTGAATTTCGAGGCCAGGTAGGCGATGCCGTCCCCGGATGTATATTTCTGATAGACGGAAACGAAGCCGGCGGGGGCCATGGGCGAAACGCCGGCGAACGGCTGCCACTGCAGGGCCTTGTCGGCCAGGCCGGCATAGGGCGCCTTGGCGACGGTGCCGCGCTTGGGCTGCAGCGCCGAAAGCTGCCACTTCGTGACGAACGGCGAACAGTACCGGCGCTGGAGAACGAGGGCGGCGTCCTTCTTGCTCTTTTCGATTTCGAGCTTTTCAACCCGTTTTTGCGTCTGGCGGAGTTCGCGTTCCAGTTCGGCGGCGAAGCCGGGCCTGCCGGATACCGGCTCCTCGCAGCGGTCGAGCATTTCCTGCAACACGCGGGCGCCGTCGCTGTCGGGATAGCGGTCCACGATCTGCCGGGCGACCTTCTGGGTTTTCTGGAGAGCGGGCAGTCTTTCGAGCAGAGTCCGGCCCATCTCGAGCACGCGGCGCGGCTGGGCGACATCGTCCAGGACGCGCTTCCAGTCATGGTAGGCCTGATAGGTCATCGCGTGGTGAATCATGTCGCGCATGGTCTCCGAGAATTGCAGTGTGAGCGACTCGTCGGCGCCCTTGGGGAAAAGCCCGTTTTTCGTGTCGTAGCGCGGTTGCGCGTAATGGTCGTTGCGGTATGCCTCGCGCTGTCGGGGATCCCGGAAATCGGGAACGTCGAAGGCCTTGCCGTTTTCGACCTGGGACCGGTAGGCGAGAATGCCCGGGATCGTGCAGTCGGCGCCGGAATACACGTCGAAGGGGGCGGGAATCCCCTCGAGAATCTGGCGGGCGAAATAATACATCACCCAGAAATCGCCGCCGCCGTGCCCCGCCGCCGCGGCGAATTCGCCGAGGTCGTCCCAGGAGGGCGTGACCTCGAGCAGGGGCGAGTTGCCGGCGCCGCCCAGGCGCAGTTGCGTGCCGTGCACGATCTGGGCCGAGCCGCGCGTGCCCCACAAGCGCTGGACATGCCCGTCGTTCGTGGTGGCGCCCATCAGGTTGCGCATGACGCCGCCGTCGGACATGTGGATGAGCGAGGGGGCCGCGCCGCCCATGCCATGGATGCTCTTCATGAGGTAGCCGGCCAGCCGCGCTTCGGTGGGCAGGGCGACCACGCGGGTCGGGCGCGTGCCGGTGATGTGCATGACCGGGCCGAGCGAGTGCGTGTTGTAATAATGATAATTGATCCATGACCGCCAGTTATGGACCTGGTTGCCGGGCACGATCGGATGGCCATCGATGTAGGTGTAGGCGAGCGACAGGCACTCGTGAACGTACTCGTATTCGGCATACATCAGCTTGCCGAAGAGCCCCTCTTTCCAGCGGCGCGCCAGCCACATGTTGGCCGCCGAGTACGGATAATTCTCGGCCAGGTTATAGACGCGCTTGGATTGCTCGACCGCCTCGACCAGCCGGACGCCCTCCGCCATCGTGTGGAAAGAGGTCACCTCGGAGACGACGTGCTTGCCGGCCTTCAGGCAGGCGATGGCGTCGTCGGCATGGGCGGGGCAGAAGGTGGCGAGCAGGACGGCGTCGAAATCCTGCGCCAGGAACTTGTCGGCCTCCGCCGTGACAAAGGCCTTGGGATAGAAGCCGTGGAAGGAGTCGCGCATGTGCGCGTTGAAGTCGCAGCCCGCGACGATCTCGTAATTCAACAGCTCGCAGGACCGGAAGAACGAGCTGCCGCGTCCCAGCCCCCACACGCCCAGACGGATTTTCTTGTCGGTCTTGAAGATGCGTTTCATTGGGCCGGCCATGGTCGGTTCTCCTTGTTGTTTTGAATGCCAACCGGTAGGGCGCGCTGGCTCAGCGCGCCGCGGTTCACCATGAACGATTCATCATGAACGGCGGTTTCAGCCCGGCCTTCGTCCCGACCTCTCGGAGAGTCGGGACTACGGCGGAGTAGGCCGAAAACGCCCTACCCAAAATAAAATCCATTCTGTTATGCGCTGAAAAACAGGGGAAAGGCTAGGCCGCGCGGCTGTCGAAAGCAACAAGAAATGTGCGGCATTAGGATTCACGATTCAGCTCGTGTTTTGTGGCCGACCTTCACCACCCAGACGGATTGATCTTCGTCTTGTTGATTCTAGAATGTCCTGTTAGATTACAGGGGATATTTCCGAAGTCCTTGAAGCTGACCCGCTCAACAGAAAAGTTGGCAAACAGGATATAATAACTTTCCCGTTTCGTGTGGTTCTCGGGCTTGCAGTATACAAGCACAAGATCTGAATTAGATGCTGCACTCAGGTTTGTCACAAGAATGTAGTCAGTCCAGTTATCTACAGTTCCAATAGGGCCGGGTTTATTTCCTGACCACGGGCAAATAAACAACTTCGGATCGTCTGCATAATAGTCGGTGAGCGAAAGGAAGGATGGCGGAAAGTCCTTGTTGTTATACTTCGTATACATGTAACACGCTCGGCCGATCTGGGATAGGTTTGACGCGCATTCGCCCTTGATGCGTGAAATATGAGGACCAAGGATTAAGCCGCTCAAAAAGAAGAACATAAATGCGGCTACGAAGCAGATGCCTGATCGTTCCCACCGGCGTTTGTATAGCGCTATTAACGCGGTCACGACGAACGCAAAACACCCAACGAGTAAAAGCATCTTGATGCCAAGTATTGTCAATACCTCAACCATGGTTAATTAATACCCCAATAGCTCTTATGCCTCAAATCCCGGCAACAGCGGAAGGTTACACGACCCGTTCCTTGGAAAGCAAGAACGTAGTCGGATTCACTGAAACGTCGAACATCGAACGTCGAACGCACAACGTCGAAGTGTAGATCCGATCCGGAGTTCAATGTTGGAAGTTCGGCGTTTAACGTTCGCCGTTCGCCTCAAGCCGGCCTACTCCCGCGTCGGCCCCAGGCGGAGGACGGGAAGCGTTTCGCGTTCCAGGGTCCGGTTCAGCTCGAACAGCATGAAGCCGGCGGCGCGCTGGTCGCGCAGCAGGCCGATCTGCTCGATCACCTCGTCCGGGGCCAGGCGGCTTTCGAGGGCGGTGACGCCGATGCCGGGATAGATCCGCCCCTTGGCGCCGGGCAGCGCCAGGTGTTTGCGGAGGGCCAGTTGGAACGTGGCGGGATCGTTGAAATACGTCATGGGGCAGACGAAATCCACGAGCTTCTCGTCCAGCCATTGGCCCCAATCCTGTCCGAGCGTTTTGGCGCATTCCGGGTAATTGCCATAGACGGCGGCGGAAAGCCTGATTTTGGGGTTGATCCGCCGGATTTCGTCATGGACTGCCTTCACGAAGGCCGTGATTTGCCCGGCGCGCCAGGCGGCGTAGGCTTCCGAGAAACGGCCGTTACGGGCGCTTTCGGGCCAGAGCCCCACGGTCTGTTCCAGCGCTTGCTCGAAGCGGGCCTTGCAGCCCTTGCAGAAACAGGCATGACTGCCGGGATACCGGATATAATCGAGATGAAGGCCGTCCACGGCATAGGCCTCCAGTAATTCGCGGATCGCGCCCAGCTCGTCGGCGATGTTGTCCGGATTCGTGGGACACAACCAGTCGAGCGTCCGTCCTTCGGAGGAGACCTGGAGTCGTCCGGCTTTTTTCAGGCGGTCCACGAAGGACGCCGGCGCGTTGTCCAGATTCCAGCAGACTTTCCAGGCGTGGACTTCCAGTCGATAGGCGTGCGCCGCGTCCAGGCATTGTTGCAACTGGTCGCCATACAATCGGCCGGGGGTGGAGAGGGGCACGATACGGCTCTTGTAATGCGCCGAGCCGGCCCAGAGCACGTTGGGGAAAACAGCCGTCATGCCGCTTTCCGAGAGCAACCGGCAGGAGGCCCGCCAGGAGCCGGGGATCAGGCCCAGTCCCGAATGGTTCCACACGCCCCGGAATTCGCGCGCGCGCGGGTCCTGGAGGCGGCTGTAAGCCTCGGTCAGCAGGGCTTTGAGCCGGCGGCCCCGTCGCACGGCGGCCGGATAATGCCGCTTGTTGTAGTCCTCGATCATGGACTGGCGGGTCGTGTCGGCTTCTTGAAGCAGTCTCTGAACGTCGGTCTTTTGAGAGGCCCGCCGGGCCGGCGAAGAAAACTCGCGCACCGTCTCCTCGTAGCTGAAACACGAATTGATCTTGCCGGAGGCGGACAGCGCCCGGGCGGCCACGGCCGGCCAGACCGACGAATCGTAAACGCCCAGGAAGCCGGCCAGCATGAGCGCCTTGTTGTCGTCGTCGCCGTCGAGAAGGATGTGCGACATCCAGAACCCGTTTCCGGATTGGATCCAGGCGGCGTCCCTGCCGGGGAAGCCGCCGGCATCGACCCAGGTGGCGATGACGCGGGCCGACTCGTCGGCCGGCGCCATCTTGCGGATGTTGGCGGACTCCTGGAACACGTTGTCCGGTACGCCCTCGGGGGTCGACCGGTTGAACGCGAAGCCGGACCACTGGCCGTGTTCCTGGGCCGTGGCATAACCGCCCAAACGCACTTTCATCAGTTCGGCCAGGGCCGGTTCGGAGGAATAGAAGACCACGAGTTTTCCGCCGTCCTTCACGAAGCGGGTCAGCGCCTTGATTTCGGAGGCGGGCGGTGTCGGGTTATAGGCCAGGATGGCCACGCGCACGCCGGCGTTCAGGCCGCCCGCGATGACATCGCCGTCATCCAGGGCGGCATGGGCGATGCCCGCTTCGTTGAGCCGGCGGCTGATGCGCTGGGCGGCGTTGCGGGCGGCGTTTTTTTCATCGGCGGGGGCGGACAGGGTGCCTTGCACGACGGCGATGGAACAGACTTCGGCGGTCAGCCGGATGAGCCGCAATTCCGTATCGAGGGCGGCGGCGCGGTTGACGCCGATGCGGATTGCCGATATCCTGTTCCAGCCCGCGGGCGCGCCTTCCGTGGAGACTGTTTTCTTGGAGAACACAAGCGTCTGGCGGCCCGCTTCGCGCAAGGGACTCATCCAGAGATACCAGCCCGCGCCGCTTTTGAAATACAACGCCACGGAGCGGATGGCCATCGGGTTGGCGCAAAAGAGATCCAGTTGAAACACCTGTTCCCGGCTGAGGTCGAGGGCAAGCTCGCGATCCCAAGATGCGCGTTCGTAATCTTCCGAGAAAGGGCAGGGAAAGCGCAGGGCGCCGGTCTCCACAACGACGGCCGGGGTATTCCGTCCGGCAGTCCACGCGGCTTCCGCCTTCGCCTGGGACGGATACCGGAATTCGTCGAGCGTCTGCACCCGGTTGGCGAAGAGGGGGAGCGGAAACGGCAAGCCGAGCGCGGCGCACAGGACGAGGAGGGGCACGACCCGTCCGGGGAATAGTGGATTGATGGAACGGCGGGCGTATGGCGACAAGGCTTTCATGCGCTGTAAAGTATCGATCGACTCACACCCCTTCGTCTATACCTTAATCTTTCGCCTTTGTCTCGCCCAGACCCGACCAGCCTTTGCCACTCTGCGAAGCGGAGAACCCCCTTCGTCTATACCTTAATCTTTTGCCTTTGTCTCTCCCAGGCCGATGAGCGCTCGATTTTTCCAACGAGATCCGGTATAGTGGCGCCTGATCGTTTTTAAGGGGACTCCAAAATGAACGATTCCCGAACCATGGAAACGCCGGGCGCGCCGGCCTGGCATGTTCTGCACAGCAAGCCGCGCTGCGAAAAAAAGCTGGCGGATTACTGCCTGTTTCTCCACGTGGAGCATTATTTGCCCCTGCGGAAGGAGACCAAGATTTACCAGCGGCGGAAAGTCACGGTTTGGAAGCCGCTGTTTCCCGGCTATCTGTTTGCCCGGTTTAACAACGACGCGCGACGGGACGTCCTGGGCAGTCATCAGGTCGCGCGAATCATTCCCGTGGAGGACGAAGTCCGCCTGCTGGCCGAACTGGACCAGGTGAAAAAGGTGTTGGCGGTCGACCCCAGCATCGGGGCCTGCCAGGCCGTGCAAAAGGGCACGCGAGTCCGTGTGATCACGGGCTCCTTCCAGGGGTTGGAGGGCGTTGTGAGCACGGTCAAGGGCAGCACCCGCGTGATCGTGAACGTGGAGATGATCAACCGGGGCGTTGCCGTCGAGGTCGGGCTGGACATGCTGGAGCGGTTGTGAAAACGATCCGCTGCGTGTTTTTCGATCGGGACGGCATTGTCAACGAACAGCCGATGCAGACCCGCTATGTGCTGGACTGGCAGGCTTTTCGTCTGATCCCCGAGTTCGTCGAGTGCGTTCGCATTGCCCGACGGCGCGGGTATGCCGGCGCCATTGTGACCAATCAGCGCGGCGTGGCCGTGGGCGCGATGTCCCGGGCGGCGCTGGAGGATATCCACCGGCGCCTGCGCGAGCGGTTGGCCGGGCAGGGAGCGCCTCTGCTGGATATCGCCTATTGCCCCCATGACGAAAACAGTTGCGATTGCCGCAAACCGGCGCCCGGCATGATTCTGGAGCTGGCGAAACGGCATGGCATCGATCTGAAGGCATCCTGGATGATCGGGGATTCCGAGCGCGACATCGAAGCCGGCCGCCGCGCCGGCTGCCGGACCGTCCTGGTGGGCGCGCCGGAACAGACGGCCGCCGAGTTTGTCGTTCCCCGGATGGACGGGCTTCCCCGATTTCTCGAGGAACGGCTTCCTGAAGATTGAGCAAAAAGCCGGCGGAACAAGAACCGGCTATGGAGACTCCATGAAACGAAGAAAAGCTCGACGGGCTTCCGGAGCGCCGATCCGGGTGGGGGTGGTGGGCGTGGGACGCGGCATGGCGTTTGCCCGCGGCGCGACGGACCTGACGGGAATGAAACTGGTCGCGCTGTGCGACACGTGGGAAGAACGCTTGAAAGAGGCCGGGCGCCAGCTCCGGGTTTCCGCCTATACGGATTACGCCCGGTTTCTGGAGCACGACATGGATGCCGTGATTCTGGCCAACTATTTCCACCAGCACGCGCCGTTTGCCGTCCGGGCGCTGCAAGCCGGGTTCCACGTGATGAGCGAATGCGCGCCGTGCTTCACGGCGGCGGAAGGCGTGGCCCTGATCCGGACGGTGGAAAAAAGC
>JACQHI010000236.1 GCA_016199105.1 Lentisphaerota bacterium
CCCTCGAACTGGCCAAGGCCATCCAGGATGTCCAAAAAGACCTTGTCGAGCTGGCTCGCCAGACGACGGAGGTGAAGCGGTCCGCCGAGCGGAACGGCTGGCAGTTGACGTGCGCCGGGAACGTCAACGCGATCGTCGGCGAACTGGACGTCATGAAAGCGGGTCTGGAAGCGGGCACGCTCGCGGCCGGCGAACTTCAGGGCCGGATATCGGTCCTGTTGCCGAAGTTCGCCACCATGGATATGTCGCTCCGGCGGTTTTTCATCGGCGAGATCCCCTGGTCGGACTGGGTGGGTCCGCTGTCGCGCTGGGCGGTGGTCATCGGCCTGACCTATATCATTTTGATGGCGTTCAACGTGCTCATCTTCCGGCAGTGGGCGCACAACGAAAAACTGACGTATCCGTTGGCTGAATTACCGAAGGCCCTGCTGGGCGGTGTGGATGCGGACGGCGGCATCCCCGCCGTGTTCCGGAACGGCCTGTTCTGGATCGGGTTCTCCGTGTCGGCGACGGTGATGGGCTGGAACCTGTTGTGCGCGAGCAATGTAGTGTCGGGGTTAACCCCGTTCCAGCTCAACGAAAATAATTCCTGGATCGAGTACGTTAAAGACACTCAGTTCAACGCCCTGCGCAGCACGAAGTGCGTCGTTTTCTTCACCATGATCGGTCTTTCGTTCCTGGTGCCGAAAAACATTTCGTTCTCGCTGTGGTTTTTTTACCTGCTGTTCATGGGGCAAATGTTGCTGCTGGTCTGGTCCGGCTACGGACAGGATGAGCGGTCCTTCCCCATGGATTGGTGGTATCTGTTGAACTTCCGAACGGCGGAGGGGCAGGGCGCGCTCATGATCTTCTCCAGCGTGGTGCTGTACAAATGCCGGAAATACATCCTCTGCGCGTTCCTGCCATCCACGGTGGGCGGTCTCGAGCCGGCGGAGCGCCGGGAGTTGAAGGTGGCGTCGCTGGCGTTCGTGCTGGGGTCCGTCGGCCTGATCCTCCTCCTGTGGAAGAGCATGGGGGCCAATCTGTTCTACACGATATTCTGCTATTTCGTGATTCTCGTGATTACGATCGGCCTGATCCGGACGGTGACGGAGGGCGGTCTCCTGGCGTTCCAGGCCTGGTCGAGCCCCTTCCACTTCATTCGCGCGTTTTTCGGCCTGGACAAGGCCTGGACGTCCACCTCGCTCTTCGCGCCGCTCATGATCTTTTATTCCATCATCTTCCTCGACATCAAGACCTTCATCGCGCCCGCCATGGCGAACGCGCTCAAACTCCGGGACGATTTCAAGATGAAACGCGGAGTGTTCCACGCGGCCATCTTCCTGGCCATTGCCGTGGCCGCCGTGACGGCCATTGTGGCGACGCTCATGACGGCCTACGTCAGCGGCCGTGGCGCCGACGGCATGAACAAGTGGTTTTATACGGACTTCCCCCGCGCGGCCATGCTGGACACGATCCGGACGATGGCCAAGGACGCGCCGGCGGCCGCTTCCTCGCATGCCGGCTGGGTCGGGGCGGGCGCGGTGGTCATGGGCGCCCTGCTGTATTTCCGTCAATTCGTGTTCTGGCTGCCGCATCCGATCGGCCTGATCATGCTGGTGAATCCGCTCATGAACGCCATGTGGTTTTCCATACTGCTGGGGTGGATGAGCAACGTCGTGGTGACGAAGTACGGCAACAAGGACACCTATCAGCGGGCCACGGGGCTGTTCATCGGCCTGATCGTGGGCGAGTTGCTGATCGTCATGCTGGCCGTGGTGGTCTCGTTCCTGACGGGCCGGGCCATCCCGATCGATTTGAACCCCAATATGTGAGGGCCGGAGTGTCATGCCGAAAGCCGATGCCATAAACGCCGTTCCCGTGCAGGCGCCCGTGCCGTGGAGCGTGGCCTTTGCGGTGAGCTGGGGAAGCCTGCGCCGGCGTTTCCTGCGCTCGCTGATCACCATGGTGGGCGTGGTCCTGGGCATCGCGTTTCTGGCCTACATGCTGGTGAACGACAACATCGTCAACGCGCTGGTCGCCCTCCGGAACGACACGTTGAACGTGATCCTGCAGAAGAACGGCGTGGACATCTTTTCCGGGAAGGGCACCGACACGATGATGCTCATGCTGATCGGCCTCTCGCTCTTCACCTGCCTGGTCGGCATCATCAACGCCATGCTGATGTCCGTGACGGAACGCATCAAGGAAATCGGGACGCTCAAGTGCCTGGGCGCGCAAGATGCGTTCATCGTGAAAACGTTTTTCATCGAGGCGTCCCTGCAGGGCGTCATGGGGACGGTGCTGGGCGTGGCGCTCGGGCTCCTGGTGGGGCTGCTGGTGAACACGTTCGCCTACGGGCGGTTCGTGTGGTCCGCTTTCCCGGCGTTTCTGGTGGTGAAGTCGGTGGTGGTGTCGCTGGTGATCGGCTCGTTGATGTCGGTTCTGGCCGCCATCGCCCCGGCCTACTGGGCGGCGCGCAAACAGCCCGTGGAAGCCATGAGGGTGGAAGAATGAGCGCTGATGTCATCATCCGGGTCGAAGGCGTGACGAAGGTCTATACGATGGGCGAGGAGAAGGTGCACGCGCTCCGCGGCATCACGCTCGACATCGTGCGTGGCACCTATGTCTCCATCATGGGGCCGTCCGGGTCCGGGAAGTCCACGCTGTTCAACATGATCGGCGGGCTGGACCGGCCCTCGGACGGCGAGGTGATCATGGAGGGCTTCCGGTTCGGGGAACTGAGTTCCGGCCAGATGGCCTGGATCCGCTGCCATAAGGTCGGTTTCATTTTTCAGAGCTTCAATCTCATCCCCTCCATGACGGCGCTCGATAACGTGGCCATCGCCCGCATTTTTTCCGGGTTGACCCCGGCGCAGGCGCGCCGGGATGCCGCGGGCTCCCTCGAGCAGGTCGGACTGGGGAACCGCATGGACCATTTGCCGTCCGAGCTGTCGGGCGGCCAGCAGCAGCGGGTGGCGATCGCCCGCGCCATCGTGAACCGGCCGGAAGTGATCCTGGCCGACGAGCCTACCGGCAACCTCGATTTGCGGACCGGCGAGGACATCATCAACCTGCTCGGGAAGATGAAGATGGACCTCAACATCACGGTCATCAGCGCCACGCACGACAAGAAGATGCTGTCGGCCTCCGACGTGGTGGTCTGGATCAGCGACGGCGCCATCAGCCGCGTGGCGCAGCGGGACGAGATCAAAATAGACATCGGCACGATTGACGGCAAGACCCTGGCATGAGTTCCCCGGCGCAGGCTCTGACGCATCGGTTCGCATGGGACGGCTTTTCCTTCGACGTTCCCGCCGACTGGAATCTCTCCGAAGTCGCCGTCCGCCGCGACACCGCCCTGATCCGGATGGAGGATGACGCCGCGCTGCGCCTGGAGTTGCAATGGATCCGCTCGGCCCGCCCCGTGGATCCGGCCCGATTTCAGGACCGCTATGGACAGGCTGCCCAACGCCTGGCGGCGGAGGGCGCCCAGACGACCCGGGTGGACAACCTGCCACCGAGCTGGTCGGCCTTTCTTTATTCGATGCCGGAGGGGAACCGCCTGCTGACCGCGTTCCGGATGATGGCGGGCGATCCCTTGTTCTGTTTCTTCCAGCTCCATTTTCCCTCGGCCAGTCTGCGGGAGCCGGTCCGCCTGATTCGGGCGCTGGCTCTCTCCTTTATGGTTTCCGCGGGCGACCTGGTTGCTTGGGCCTGCTATGATTTCGGCTTCCGGTGTCCGCGCCGCTTCCGGCTGGTGAATACCCCTTCCAGGCGGGGCGGAAGCTGATGGTGTTCGAATGGGGGCTCCGCCGTCTGTTCGTCTGGCATTTTTCCCTGGCGGACCTGATGCTGAAGGAGAAGAGCCTGGAAGCCTGGTGCGCCGATTTTCTAAACGCGTTCCGGTTCGTCCGCGGGCCGGTCTATGTGCCGGGCCGCGACGGCGAAGTGCTGACGCGACACACGTGGCGTTATCCTGTGGGGCATATCGAGGAATGGCTGCGCTGGTGCCGCCGCTACACCATTCGGTGCGAACGTCTGCCGGAGAAGAACCAGATCCGGCTGGTATTCTTCCAGTACCGGAACGAACGCGACCTGGCTCAGCCGGTCGTGGAAAATATGTGAAGCAGGCGATCACAGTCCGGGCGTTCGTGTGGGGCGTTGTGTTCGCTGCGCTCTTCGCCGTTCTCACGGTCTGCAACACGAACCTTGCCAGCCTGCATCCCGTTGTCACTCAGCTTCCAGTCCTGCCTTATCTCCTGCTCATGCTGATGCTCTTATTGTTGAACCCGCTCTGCCGGCTGGTGCGGTTCATCCGGACCTTCTCAACGTCCGAACTGCTCGTCATTTTCCTCATGGGCATGGTCTCTTCCGGCGTTTCCACGGTTGGCATGGTGGACCAGCTCATCCCTGTGGTCGGAAGTCTTTTTAACCGCGCCTTCAACCAAGAATGGAAAACCCCGAAATCGGAGTGGAATCTCTATATCGTGCCGTTCGTCAACAACGAGTATTTCGTGTCGGGTCCCGGCATCCAGGCCGCCGCTCGGGAATATCAGCAGGCCACAGTGGAATGCTCTCTCCGCCGCACGGCCTATGACACGGCTTGGCGTCTGCTCGATACTCGTACGAATCAGGCAGCGGCAGCGACGAATTTGAGGCGGGTTGAATCCGCCGCTAATATTTCTGTCGAGGAACTGAGCCTGGCCCGAGAGGTGTTCACAAATGCAATCCAAGCCAGCACCGAGGCCGAGCAGAAGAGGCGTGAATTCACGGAGAAAACTCCGGGCCTGCCGTCCCCGGAAAATTTGGCTGAAACCTATCCAGCCCTCATTCGGGAATCGGAAGCGCGCGTAGTCGAAACCGAGAGCCGGCTCCATGCTCTTGAAAAAGAAACCTTCGACCGCATCGTCCTGTTCCGTCGCGGACTGTCCAGGGGGCACAACGCCTACCCGGGCGTGTTTCCCATGCCGCACGACAACATTCGCTCCTATGTCAGCCGGTTCCAACGGCTGAGTCAGGGTTTGACGGCCTTGAGCGAACTCAAGGCGGCGCAGGCTATTGTGGATGCCCAGCCGGGCGAATCGCCGTTGGGCGGTGGGGCCCTGGCCGAGGTGCAACACCGGCTGGCGGCCGCAACCGATACGCTCCGGCCTTCGGCCCAGACCAATATGTTTCATGAATACCGTGAAATGCTGCGGCGCGAGGCGGCGGAGCAAGCCGAGGAATTTCAGCTCATGGAATACCGTAACAGCGAGCTCAGGGAAAAAATCCGGAACGAAAAAATGCGGAATGCCACCCCATCCGACGCGTATAATCTGGCCCGGCAGATCAGTGAGCTGGATAGCGAGCGCAAGGACCTGATTAAGAAACGCCTCCAGTTGCATCAGCGCCTGGAGGTCAAAGCGAGACGAAATGCAAACGAACTGGTCGCCGCCGCGGCCGTGAAAGTGATCGTTGAGAATCTGGAACAGTTGCATGCGGAGTTGCAGATCGCCCCTCCGACGGCCGCCGAGTGCGCAACAAAACTCGTGGCGGCTCGCGCACAGCTCGCGACGATGGATGTTTCTCTGCGAAGATATTTCATCGGCGATGTTCCGTGGTCGCATTGGTTGGGGCCTCTCGCCCGCTGGGCGGTCATCATCGGGCTCACCTACATCGTGCTGATGGCGCTCAACCTGCTCCTCATCCGGCAGTGGGCGCACAACGAGAAGCTGACCTACCCTCTGGCGGAACTACCGAAGGTCCTTCTAGGTGGACCGGACAGCGATAGTGGGATTTCCCCGATCTTCAAAGCCAGCTGGTTCTGGATTGGGTTCAGTGTGGCGGCGATGGTGATGGGCTGGAACCTGCTTTGCGCTTCCAAGGTCGTACCGGGGTTCGTTCCGCTCGAACTCAACGCCCGGCACACATGGCTCCAGTATGTGGCCAACACACCGTTCGAGGCCTTGCGCAGCATGCGGTGCGAAATCTGTTTGACCGTGATCGGGTTGTCGTTCCTGATTCCGAAAAAGGTCTCATTCTCCCTCTGGTTTTTCTATGTCCTTTTCATGGTCCAGTTGCTGCTCATGGTCTGGACCGGGCAGGGCCAGGATGAGCGTTCGTTCCCGAACGACTGGTGGTGTCTGTTGAACTTCCGCACGGCGGAGGGGCAGGGGGCCCTCCTCGTGTTTTCCAGCGTGCTGCTCTACAAGTGCCGAAAATATATCTTATGCGCGTTCCGCCCCTCCACGGTGAACGACTTGGAGGTGAATGAACAACGCGAACTGCGCTGGGCCTCGTTCGCATTCCTGCTGGGTTCGCTCGGGCTCGTTCTCCTGCTGTGGAAGGGGCTGGGCGCGAACCTGTTCTACACGGTGTTCGTGTATTTTGTGATTATGCTCATCACGATCGGCCTCGTGCGGGCCGTGACGGAGGGCGGACTCCTGAGTTTCCAGGCCTGGTGCGGTCCCTTCCATTTCATTCGCGCGTTCTTCGGGCTCGACAAGACCTGGAGCTCGGCGACGCTGTTCGCGCCGCTGATGATCTACTACGCGATCTTCTTCCTCGACCTCAAGGCCTTCATCGCCCCGGCGATGGCAAATGCCATCAAGCTCCGGGACGATTTCCGGCTCCGGCGCGGCGCGTTTCATGCGGCGATCTTCGCCGCGATCGCCGTGGCGTGCGTCACGGCCGTGATTACCGTGCTCCTGATGGCCTATGCCCGGGGCGCCGACTCACTCAATAGTTGGCATTACACGGACTTCCCACGATCATACATGTTTGAGACGATCAGGACCATGGTCAAGAACGCTCCGTCCGCGTCGCCGACGACCGCCGGCTGGGTGGGGGTGGGCGCCGCCGCCATGGCCGGCCTGCTGTACTTCCGCCAGTTCGTCTCCTGGTTGCCGCACCCGCTCGGTATGATCATGCTGGTCAACCCCATCATGAACGCCTACTGGTTCTCGATCCTCCTCGGCTGGCTATGCAACGTGGCGGTGACCAGGTCTGGTAACAAGGAGACATACCACAAGGCCACCTATTTCTTCATAGGGCTGATTGTGGGTGAATTGTTGGTTGCTGCGCTTGCGATGCTGATAGGTCTCATCCTCGGGCATAACTTGGCATCGTTTTGAACCGAAGTATGTAGGCTAGGCCAAGAAGTTAAGGGATTAGCAGCCAGGCAGAATCATTCCACCCATTGGGTGAACCGCATGCGAAGAACATCCTTTATCTGTATGTTGCCACAAAAACCACAAAACGGATTTTTTCATGCTTTTTTGTGTGACCTTTGTGCCTTATGTGGCAAACTCGTCCGTGTTTTCGAAAAAAATGTTTAATGGACCCTCTCTTATTTCGCGGATTTCGCGCCTGTCCCGCCGAAGTTTCTTCGCGAAGGCGGATGTTTCGTAGTGGAATGAACTGCCGAATCTAGGATGAATCATGATGAAAATTGTCGATACCGGTATCGTATACGAGAATCCCAAACCCTATCTGCGCAGTCAGCACGCCTTTCATCCGACAGTGGTGAATATGGGCGGCAAGGAATGGCTGTGCGCCTACGATCTGAGCGTGGCGGTCGAGGGTATGGATTACGGCACCTATCGCTCAAGGTCCCGGGATGACGGCCGAACCTGGCGGTTCGAGGGGCCGATCGCGGCCGCCAAAAAACGGCCGCCCATGACCTACACCGCCCGGATCGATCGTGTCGCCGATGGCCTCGTGGGATTCGGGGCGCAGTTCCATCGCAACAACCCGGAAGAAGGTTTTGCCAACCGGACCACCATGGGCTGGGTGCCCATCGATCTGATCCTGGTGCGGTCCAATGATCGCGGCCAAACATGGACCCGGCCGCGGATCATTCGCCCGCCCCTGATCGGGCCCGGCTTTGAAATCTGCCACGCCATCGTGGAATTGCCGGATGGACGCTGGCTGGCGCCGGCCGGCACGTTGGCGGACTGGAACGGCCATTTGCCCAACGGCTATAAAACGCTGGTGTTGATCAGCCGGGATCACGGCAAGAGCTGGCCGGAGTATGGCGTGGTGTTTGACGGCACGGACGAAGGGGTCGGGCACTGGGAAGTTTCCATCGTGCCGCTCGGCGGCGACAAAGTGCTGGCCATAGCCTGGGTCTATCATATCGCTTCGGGCAAGTCGCGGCCCAACCGCTTTGCGGTGAGCGACGATGGCGGAAGCCATTTTGGCCCGTCGGGCGAGGTCGGCATCGACGGGCAGACCTGCAAGGGCCTCCGGCTCCGGGATGGCCGTATTTTCCTGGTGTATCGCCGCACCGACAAGCCGGGGCTCTGGGCGACTGTGGCGGATTTTGACGGCGTCAAAACATGGCATCTGCTGGAAACCGTTCCGCTGTGGGGCGCCGCGCTGAGCACCTCCGGCATGAACGCCCCGGGCATCAATGAGCTCAGCGCGTTGAAATTCGGGTTCCCGCAGCCCCGGCAAATGGACAACGGCGACGTGCTCCTGGTTTTCTGGTGTTTCGAGGATTGGTGCACCAAGATTCGCTGGATCCGACTGGCGGTATAACTACCATTTGTAGAAGATGACGAAGACCGCGCCGACGATCATGAGGAAGCCGACGAGATAATTCCATTTCATCGGTTCCTTCAGGTAGAGGACCGAGAAGACGCAGAAGACGATCAGGGTGATGACTTCCTGGATGGTTTTGAGTTGGGCCGCGCTGAACGCGCCATGCCCGTAGCGGTTGGCCGGCACCTGGAAGCAGTATTCCACGAACGCGATCAGCCAGCTTACCACGATGGCAATGACGAGCGGCGTGGATTTGTATTTCAAATGCCCGTACCAGGCGAAGGTCATGAACACGTTGGACAGGGTCAGCAATAGAATGGTTCGCATGGTTTTCTCCTGGGTTGAATGGGCGGGGACTATAGAAAAAAGGGGTTGATTTGCAACGACAAATTCGCGTTGATTAGGTTCATATGAACAGTCGATATTGTGTTATGGCGCTGGCTGTCCTTTTGTCTGTGTCAGCGCAAGCGGCCTCCTACCAGTGGGGTTGGTCGGGCGCCCTTCCGGTCCCCG
>JACQHI010000237.1 GCA_016199105.1 Lentisphaerota bacterium
ATTGCCGTCTGCATCAAACAGGTGCCCGAAACGGGCAACGTGAAAATCGATCCCAAGACGCACACCCTGATCCGCGAAGGGGTCGTGTCGATCATCAATCCCTTCGACATGTACGCCATCGAGGAGGGGATCCGCCTGAAGGAACGGCTGGGCGCGAAGGTGACGGTCATCACCATGGGCCCCCCCCAGGCCGACAGCGCGCTCCGCGAAGCCATTTCCATGGGCTGCGATCAGGGCATCCTCGTCTCCGACCGCGCCTTCGCCGGAAGCGACACCTGGGCCACCAGCTACACCCTCTCCATGGCCCTGAAAAAGCTCGGCGACGTTTCCCTGATCCTCTGCGGCAAGCAGGCGGCGGATGGCGACACCGCCCAGGTCGGCCCCGGCATCGCCGCGCACCTCAACCTGCCCCAGATCACCTATGTCCGCAAGATCGAGGAAATCGACGCCGCGCACATCGTGGCCGAGCGCCTGATGGAAACGGGCACCGAGATCATCCACGCCCCCCTGCCCTGCGTGTTGACGGTCATCAAGGAAATCAACGAGCCCCGCCTGCCCTCGCTGAAAGGCAAGATGGCCGCCAAGAAGGCCGCGCTTCTGAATTGGAAGGCGGCGGACCTCGACTGCGATCCGAAGCGCATCGGACTCGACGGGTCGCCCACCAAGGTCGTCAAAATCTTCTCGCCGCCGCCGCGGCAGGGCGGAATCGTTTTCACGGGCGAACCGGAGGAGATCGTGCCGAAGCTCGTGGAGAAACTCAAGGATGCCGTGCTCGCCGCCGCGTCGTAATTCCTTTTCAGGAGCATACCATGGACGAACCGATCAAAGTCCTTAGCGATAAATGCGTGGGGTGCACGCTATGCGTCGACACCTGCCCCTCCAACGCCATTACCATGAAGGATTCGGTGGCGGTCATTGACCTGAACAAGTGCACGCTCTGCGGCGCCTGCCTTGAAGCCTGCCGGTTCGACGCCATCGTGATCCGCAAAAAAGCCGATACCGGCGTCGATTTGGCCGCGTACCGGAACGTCTGGGTCTTCGCCGAGCAGATCGACGGGACCCTCCAGTCGATCACCCACGAATTGCTCGGCAAGGGCCGGGAGCTGGCGAACGATCTCGGCATGAAGTTGTGCGCGGTCCTCCTGGGCCATAACGTCGGCGACAAGACCGCCGAGCTGATCCGGCGCGGCGCCGATATTGTGATCGTGGCGGACAAGCCCGAACTGGCCTATTTCCAGGACGAAATTTATGCCGCCGTGCTCATCGATCTGATCCGGAAGCACAAGCCCAGCATCATGTTGTGCGGCGCCACGACGATGGGCCGGAGCCTGGTCTCGCGCGTGGCCGTCGCCGTCCACGCCGGTCTCACGGCCGACTGCACGGGATTGGCCATCGATCCCGAGACAAAGACCCTCCTGCAGACGCGGCCGGCCTTCGGCGGCAACATCATGGCCACCATCGTCACGCCGAATCACCGTCCCCAGATGGCGACGGTCCGCCACAAGGTCATGAAGGAAGCCGGAGTGGACCCGGCCCATCAGGGCGAAACCATCGTGGCGGAGATCGCCGCCGCCGTTCTCCAGTCGCGCGCCCGCCGCGTGAAATTCGTTCCGGAAACCGGGACCACGCAGAATATCGCCGAGGCGAACATCATCGTGTCCGGCGGACGGGGTCTCCAGGACCCGGCCAACTTCTCGATCATCCGGGATCTGGCGCAGACGCTCGGCGCCGGCGTGGGCGCTTCGCGCGCCGCCGTGGACGCCGGCTGGATCCCCTATTCCCAGCAGGTCGGCCAGACCGGGAAAACGGTCTGTCCCAAAATCTACATCGCCTGCGGAATCAGCGGCCAGATCCAGCACCTGGTGGGCATGTCCTCCGCCGATATCATCGTGGCGATCAACAAGGATCCGGACGCGCCCATCTTCAAGCTGGCCACGTACGGGCTCGTCGGAGACCTCTTCAAGATCGTCCCGCTCCTCACCCGCGAATTCAAGAAGGCGCTGGGCAAATGATTCGGCGCCGCGCCGAATCATGGGCGCAAGAGGAACTTGCGGGGAACACAAAAACGTTTTGCTCTATGCCCGCGAAATTCGGTTGGTTATAAAGTAGAAATGATTCGCGTTGCGCGAATCATTTCGGATACATTCGAGGCCATGAACACACGCCGCGCGGACAGTCTGATTCGCAAGCAGCTGGGCCAAATGCCGGAGACGCGCCCCCTCGTCCGCCTGGCGCGCCTGAACGAATCCCTGCGAGCCTTGGGCATTCGCCAACTCCATGATACCGGACCCCATCTCGTTCGAAAAGTTGTTGGTCAACCTGGTCGCCGGTGAGGTCGCGTTTATCACCGTGGGCGGGCTGGCTTGCGCCATGTGCGGATTTGTCCGCACTACGGAAGATGTCGATATCATTATCTCCCGTGAACCGCGCAACCTGGAGCGTTTATTGAACGTCCTGGGCCGTTTCGGCGAAGGCCACGCGCGCGAACTCACCGTGTCCGATTTTGCGGATGAGGAAGGCGCCATCCGTGTCATCGAAGAGTTCCCCCTCGATATCTTCGTCCGCATGCAAGGCCATACTTACACCGATCTTCTGCCCTATCGGAGCGAGCACAGGATCGGGGAGACTTGCATCCCCTATCTCAATTCCGTCGGCCTGATTCTCTTGAAAAAGAACAGCCATCGCGAAAAGGATCGGATCGACGTGTCGGTCCTGCGCCAATTGCCTCCGGAAGGCCAGCAATCCCCCTCTTAATCTTTGCCCTAATCTTTATCCTTAATCTTCTGGTGCGCCTGATGGCTGCCTTTTTTTCGGCTTTGTCCTTGATTCCTGAAAAGGGTCGGATTATATTGCCGGTCAAGACTTTAGCTCGCACTTGTTTTTGGAGGTTTACGATGACCATCAAACGTCTGGCTCTTCTCGTTCTTTTCACTGCTGTTTCGTTGTCCGGCGCCCGAGCCGTTGAGACACTCAAGGCCTCTTCGCGCGCCCCCACCCTCATCATCCTGCCGGCCTTGCCGCGGGTTCTCCAGATCGCCTTTGACGTGGCACAGCTCCGGAATGTCACGCTGGTCACCTACCAGATCCGCGCCGGCAAGGCGCCTCTGCTCCACACCTGGAACGGCACGGAATGGATCTCGATCGCCGAAGACGAA
>JACQHI010000238.1 GCA_016199105.1 Lentisphaerota bacterium
CCCGCACGGGTGCGCAACGCTTTAGGAAAGTTTTGCCAGAAGTTGCGCACGGCTAGGGTGACACCGCCGGAGGCGCCGGATAGGCCGAGCACGCCGGCGCTGTGATCGCCGGTGGCGAGGGTTTCCGCGCCCACTAAGAGCCGGAAGCCTCGGAACGAAGTATACGCCTGCATGCGCGGCTCCAGCGGCGCGCCACGCAGCAGCCGGCTGTAGAGGTTCCAGAACCGGGTACCGGAAGAATCCTGGTAGAGGGAGAGGTCAGTGGTGAGTGGCAGGTTTCGACCTTCGGCTGCGACCACCGGCGCACTGCCGACACTCGGAGTCAGAGCCAGACTCAAGTCCTCGAGGTCCACTTGGCCATAGGCCGCCCCGTTGTTCAGGCGAACGTCAAAGCAATTGGGTCGGCCGATTTCTTCGCTGAAGGGACAAGTGTTGTTGTTTTCGAGGGTGTGGAAGATCCGCACCAGGGACTTGCCGCGGTAGAACCAATAGCGGGTGGTGAATTCGAGCCCGTTCGCATACGTCCCAGTGACTCTGATCACGGTACGCATGCGGCCGGCAAGCTCGGTCTGTACCTGATTTGCCTTCGCTGTCGCGATGGTTCCGTCCGCGAACGTGGCAACCCCGACGACGCCAGAGGATAATGCGGGCGCGTTCCCCGGCAGCGTGACCTAGGTGAGCCACCCGGCGGGTCCGATGATGAATGTCGCCCCGCCTGTGTCTATGGCGACTCCGCCTTCATGGTCTGCGACGCCTATCCCTGGCGGCGGGAGCAACCGCCCACGGGCAAGCGTGTAAACGCTGGTTCCACCTGCCGGGACGCTGGCCTGAAAGTCAGCGAGCAGCCAGCGTATCGGACGCGTGGCGTCGTTGGGCGCGCCGCCCCACCGGGCGGTGACGGTGTACTGCGCGGCGACAGGGTTTCCGGCGGCGTCAAGCAACACCATCTCATTGGGGTCAGTAATCGCCAGTACTCGTGGCAGCGGAATGCCCGAGGTGACAGGTTCAGCAATCCGTTCATAGGGCGCCGAATTATCGACTCGCAGGGCCACGAGTCCTTCGGGTAGCAGCTCGGCCCGGTCCCCGGGCGTACTGGGGACAGCGGTGGCCATGGCAGTTGGGATGGCGCCGAGGAGAGTTGGAGCTCGATCTTCTGCAAGTAGGGAAGGCTGCTTGTCACCAGAGGGATTGGTCGGCCCGGCCGCTGTCAGGAGATAACAGGCCAGGGAGAAACCGAGCAGTATTTTGAGCGGCAAGATCGTGTGTCGCTTCCTGACTTGAATCATACTGCTGGTGATCTCCTGGCATGCACGAGAAGATCGTCCCTGTTGCAGTCAAAATGGGCTGCTCTTACCTAGGGCGTTATACTACCAAACTGATGATGGACGACTGGAACTTCTTTTTCTACAAAGGAAGGAGCTAGACGATGGCACTCACACTTTCTTTTTCTCTCAACGGAGTCCTTAAGACCTTTGGCCGATCTCATTGGGGAGCGCTTCTCTTCGTTGTTCCGATGAGCGTTTCGCTCCTTGACGCGCAGTTTGGAGAGAGCGAGCAGTACTTTCCACAGTACGCGATTGGCCGGGGAGCGACGACCTTCGTAAGCGCTCATAATCCCACCCAGGAACTTACGAACTTGACCGTGGAGCTGTTTGGCCCCACGGGCAGTCTTCTTTCCCGTCAGGAGGTGACCCTGCCCGCCGGCGCCACTCGCACGCTGAAGCTTGAGGGGACGGCCAGCCCTGCTCTTTCGGGCTGGATGAAGCTCTCTTCACCCGGACGATTTACGGCGACAGAGCTTTTTCAGTTTACCGATTCAGCGGGCAGACTGACGAGTCAGGTGGGAGTCCTTCCCAGCCCGGCGGGCACCCAGTTTAAAGTATTTGCTTTTATTCGCCGGCAAGAAGGGACGGAAACCGGGATTGCCGTGGCCAATCCCAGTTCTACGACAGAGAGTGTTGTTACGGCGCGTCGGTTCGACAACAACGGACAGTTGATCGAAACACTCACGTTTAGTCTTGGGCCGCTCCAGCAACTGGCGCGCTTTCTGCACGAACGGCCCTATTTTTCCGGGCTGGACAATTTTGAAGGAACCGTGGAGATCACCAGCACTCAGCCGCTTACGGCCGTGACCCTGCGCCTGGACTCTGTTCAGTTGGCCGCCATCCCTGTGATTTCACCGCAACAGGCGCTGAGCGCGGGCGGCGTCACCACGATTCATCTGGCCGACGGAGCGGTGACCAATGCGAAGCTTGCGGCCGGCTCGGTGACGGGAGACAAGATTGCCGACAGCGCGGTGACTGCCGCCAAGGTCGCCGGCGGCCAGGTGGTCAAGAGCCTCAACTTGTTGAAGGACGACGTCACGCTGACTGCAGGGGGCAACGTCACGATTACTCCGGCCGGGAATACGTTGACGATTGCCGCCACCGGAGGCGCCATTTCGGCCGTCAACGCCGGTGCGGGCCTGGCGGGAGGGGGCAATACCGGGGCGGTGACACTTTCGGTAGCCGATGGCGGCATTGCCACGGCCCAGTTGGCGGACAATGCCGTGACCGGCGCCAAGATTCAGGACGGAGCTGTGGCGGTGGCCGATCTTGGTGCTTCCGCCGTATCGACCGACAAGATTGCCGACAGCGCGGTGACTGCCGCCAAGGTGGGGGCCAGGTGGTCAAGAGCCTCAACGGCCTGAGGGATGACGTGACGCTGGCTGCAGGCAGCAACGTGATCATTACTCCCGCTGGAAACACTTTGACGATTGCGACTGCCGGAGGAGGCGGCACGGTGACAGCCGTGACCGCCTCCGCCCCGCTGGCGTCCAGCGGAGGTACGGCGCCCAATCTCTCGCTGCCCAACGTCCTCATCACTGCTGCCAACACTGCGATCGGAACCAGTGCTCTCAGCAGCAATACGTCCGGCGCCAACAATACTGCCACTGGTAGCGATGCGCTCCGGAGCAACACCATCGGCTTCTACAACACCGCCAGCGGAGCCTTCGCGCTTCAGAGCAATACGACCGGCGACAACAACACCGCCAGCGGGACAGCGGCGCTCCGGAACAACACCACCGGCGCCAACAACACGGCCACCGGGCGCGATGCGCTCCGTAGCAACACGACGGCCAACTCGAACACCGCGACCGGCCACAATGCGCTTTTCTCCAATACCACCGGCGACAACAACACCGCCAGCGGCTTTGATGCTCTCGGGTCCAACATCACGGGCGACAACAACACCGCCAGCGGCCGCAATGCGCTCCGTAGCAACACCACGGGCGACGGCAACACCGCCAGCGGCTATGATGCTCTCCAAGGCAACACCACCGGCGCCAACAACAC
>JACQHI010000016.1 GCA_016199105.1 Lentisphaerota bacterium
CCGGGAGCGCGGCCTCGGCGATTTCGGCATGGGCCTTGGGGAGGGTGAGGTTGACCACCAACTCGAGCTCGGGATCGGCCAACAGCTCCGCCACGCCGCATGCCCGCGGAATTCCGAATTCGCCGGCCCGGGCGCGGGCGCGTTCCAGCACGAGATCGGCGCAGGCAGCGACTTCCAGTATGGCGTATTGCTTGAGGTTCTTGAAATACGCGGCGCTGATGTTGCCGCAACCGATGACGCCGATTTTCATTGTTTTCATGGGCCGGTCCTTTCCTTTGCCATGGATGGGCGATGCAGGAAAGACGTATAGCAGAAGACCGGGAGAACCACAATCGTCATGGCCGCCATTTTGTTAAAATAACCGTTTATCGCCGCCCAATGACCTGCTATGCTCGCCCATCAGAAATCGGTTAATTGCGAAGTGATTCCGTCCGTATGAGCCAGGACCGTCCACAACCGGTTGTGCATCCGCCTTTCCGTCCGGGGATTCGTGTCGTCCTGGGCGTCCTTGGCATCCTATGCGGTCTGACGACCGCGGCATTGCCACAGGACGCGCCGAATCTCATCCAAGCCGTGAAGCAGGGGGATGTGGCCTTGATCAAAGATATTCTGGCGAACGATCCGGAACAGGTCAACCTGCGGAACAAGGACGGTGAATCGGCGCTGCACTGGGCGGCCCTCAAGGGATACCGGGACATCGCCGTCATCCTCCTGGGCAAAGGCGCCAAAGTCCATTACACCGATAAACAACTCGGCGGGACACCCCTCCACTGGGCGGCCGTCAAAGGGCATCGCGACTTGGTGGAATTGCTCCTCGATCGCGGCGCGGACGTCAATGCCACAACCCGGGACGAGTGGACACCCCTGCATATCGCCGCCTACCAGGGCCATCGCGAGGTGGTCGAAGTGCTGTTGGAACGAAAAGCGAACATCCATGCCCGCGACAAGGACGGGCTGACGCCGCTCCAGGCCTCGATCGAGAATCGCCGCAACCTGCTGGAACTCATGCTGGACAAGGGCGGCCGCGAGGCGCCCAAAGTCTCCACGGCGAGCGGGAACAAGCCGGCGGCCTTGGATGCGGCGGTTCCTCCGGCGACGACCGCGGAGGACACCGCGGCGTTGGCGAATCGGGCCGCCAAACTCGAACACTCGCTGAGGGAAAAGGGGGCGGATCTCAAGGTGAAGGAGGCGGCGTTGACCGACCTGCAAAAGCGGTTGAGCGCCGCGGAAACGCTGGTGGCGGATCTCACGGACAAGGCCAAGAGCGTCGATGCCGTCAAGGACCGGCTTGAACGGGAGACAAAGATGGCCGCGGAATTTCAAGCCAAAGTCGCCGACGAGGAGAAGCGTCGCCAGGCGGCCGAGCGGAAGATCGCGGAGCTCCAAACGGCCCACCGCGAGGACACGCTTGCGCTCAAGGGGAAGCTGGCTACACGGGACATGGAAATCGCCGAGTTGAAGGCCGCCCAGGCCCGGCGCCCGGAGAAGGCGAAACCGGACGAATCGCGCGAGGCGGCGGACAAGGCCAGGGACGAGGCGGAGCGGGAATGGGCGGAGACACTGAAGGTCAAGGAAGGTGAAATCGAGGACTTAAAGCGGCAAATCCAGTTGCTCGACAAACGCAATCAGGAATTGGCCTCCAGGTCCGACGCGCCCGAGGCGACTCCCACGGATCCGGAGATAACCGGGGCCAAAGCCCGGATTGCCGAACTGGAAAACCAGCTCCAGGTGGCGCGGGACTTGGGTGAAAAAGCCTGGGCCGACGAGCGGACAGCCTTGAAGCGCCGCATCGACGAGCTGACCGCGGCCGCCGAAGCGGCGGACCGCCGGAAAACTCCAACGCCATCCGGGACAGGCGTGGAGGATTTGAAACGGAAGATGGAGGGCGAATGGGAGGCGCGCCTCAAGGCCAGGGAGGACGAGGTGGCCGTGTTGAAGCAGCAGACACAAGCGTCCGAGAAACGCCACCAGGCGTTAGCCGCCAAGATTGAAGAGGTCGAAAAGATCAAGCAGGATTTGCAGGACACTCGCGCCGTCCTGCGGACGGAAAAAGAGAAGACGGCGCAAATGGACGGCGATTTGAAGGCCGTCAGGCAGCGCCTGGACGAGGAACGCAAGGCGGCCGGCGATGCGGTCGCCACGATGAAAGTCAAGCTGGCGGAAGTCGAGGAACGGAACAAGGCGCTGGCCGCCGCGAACGAACCGTTGGGGAAGGAATTGGAACAGGCACGGAAATTGCGCGAGCAACTGGATGCCGTTCAAGACGACTTGACGGAGAAAGAACAGGAACTGCAGGAGGCGAAAGCCCGGATTGCCGACCTGGAAAAACAGATCCCGGTGGCGCGGGAGTCGAGCGAAAAGGCCTGGACGGGTGAAGTCGTAGCGGTGAAACCGGCGGCTTCCACGGACGAGAAACTCGGCCAGGCGTTGTCGGCCAAGGCTGAAGAGGTCGAAAAGCTCAAGCAGGAGCTGCAGGACGCCCGCGCCGCCCTGCGAAAGTCCATCCGACAGCACTTGGACGAGCAACGCAAGGCGACCGGCGATGTGGTCGCCACGCTGAAAATCAAGCTGGCGGAAGTCGAGGAGCGGAACAAGGCCCTGGCCGGCGCGACCGAACCGTTGCGGAAGGAATTGGAACAAACCCGTCCGGCGCAGGAGCGACTGACCGCCGTCCAGAACGACCTGGCGGAGAAAGACAAGGCGCTGCAGGAGGCGAAAGCCCGGATTGCCGAGATGGAGAAACAGGCGAAGTTGGCGCGGGATTTGAACGAAAAGACCGGGGAAAACGAAGCGGCCGCGTTGCAAACGGCGGCGGCGAAGCGCGGCCGGGAGTTGGCGGCCAAGAGCGAAGAGGCCGGGAAATTCAAGCAGGAGCTGCAGGACGCCCGCGCGGCCCTGCAAACGGAAAAAGGGAAGACGGCGCAAACGGACGGCGAGTTGAAGGCCGTCCGGCAGCGTCTGGACGAGGACCGCAAGGCGGCCGTCGATGCGGTCGCCACGCTGAAAATCAAGCTGGCGGAAGTCGAGGAACGGAACAAGGCGCTGGCCGGCGCGACCGAACCGTTGCGGAAGGAATTGGAACAAACCCGGCCGGCGCAGGAGCGACTGACCGCCGTCCAGAACGACCTGGCGGAGAAAGACAAGGCGCTGCAGGAAGCGAAGACCCGGGTTGTGGAACTGGAAAAACAGGCCCGGTTGAGCGGGGATTTGAACGAAAAGGCATGGGCGGACGAGAAGGCGGCTTTGAAGCGCAGAATCGACGAGTTGACCGCGGCCGCCGAAGAGGCGGATCGCCGGCGGAAGTCGTTGCCGTCCAAAAAAGAGACCGAACAACTCAAGCAGGCGCTGCAGGACGCCCGCGCGGCCCTGCAAACGGAGAAAGAAAAGGCGGCGCAAATGGACGGCGATTTGAAGGCCGCGCGACGGCGCCTGGACGAGGACCGCAAGGCGGCCGTCGATACGATCGCCGCGCTGAAGCTCAAGGCGGCGGAAAAGGATGCCGCGACGGGCAAAGAGATCGGCGATTTGAAGGCCGCCCGCGAGCAGTTGCAGCGCGGTCTGGCCGCCTCATTGAAAACCGAAAAGGAAACCTCCGAAAAAATCCGCGAGGCGATGGCCGGGCGCGTCAAGGAACTGGAGTTGGCAACGGCTGAACTTGAAAAAGCGAAAAAAGCGACGGAGCAGATCCAGGCCCGCGCTCTCGCTCTCGATGCCCAACTCAAAGCGCTCGAGTCGAAGCTGGCCGCAGCGGATATTTTGAAGGCGGAGAAGGAGTCGCTTCAAAAAGAAGTTCAGGACCGTTCCACGGCTCTGGATCGGATGCAGGAAAAACTGGTGCAAGCGCGGAACGCGGCGCAGGAACTGGAGGATCGGCGGAAAAACGCCGACGAGCTTCGGCATGAGAACGACCGTCTCAAGGGGCTGGTTGCCGCGAGTCAGGCCGAGGCGAAGTCCGCTTCCGCACAGTTGGAAACGCTTCGGAACCAGGCGAACTCGGAAACGGCCGGGTTGAAAGAGAAAGTGCAAGCGCTGGAGGCCCAGGTGGAGACCGCCAAGATCAGCATGTTCGATCAGGCCAAGATCATCGATCTCTTGCGCGCCAAATTGAAGGCGCGGTCCGGTTCGCCGGCGGATAGCGCGGAGGCCTCGCCGAAAACAAGGAAGGGTAAGGCGCAGGGAGACGCTCCCGCGATTCCGCCAGGGGCGGTTGTCCCGGCGGCACGGGCGGCGCCCGAGGCGGGCGCCGCTGCGTCGGTCGCGCAGGCCCCGCAAAAGGAGGCCGCGACGGGGGCTCTGTCCGCTTTCTTCGATGCGGTGGCCTCGGGGGATATCGCGGCAGTGCGGAAAACGGTCGCCGAACATCCGGCCCGGATCAAGGCGGCACGGGAGAATGGCGAAACCCCCTTGCACGTGGCCGCCGAGAATGGACGCAAGGACATTGTCGCGTTATTGCTGGGCGCCGGCGCGGACGCGCAGGCGAGGGACGCCATTACAGGCTTTACCCCCCTGCATGAGGCGGCGTATAACAACCATCAGGCGGTGCTGGAGTTGCTTCTCCAACAGGGCGCGGATGTGAACGCGACGTCCGATATCGGCACTTCGCTTCATCTGGCCGTGTCGCTGGGCAACATGGATCTGGTGAGGTTTCTCTTGAAACGCGGGGCGGATATCAACGCGAAATCGGACCTGGGCACCCCTTTGCATATCGCGATTTTCAATGGCGATCGAAAAATGGCCGATCTGCTCCGTAAGCATGGCGGGAAAGAATAAATGAGTTTTTCATACCGGATTGTGGAGGTGCTCGGATGAGCCGTTGGCTATGTGCCGGTTTGTTCTGGATGCTGGCGATTTCGCCGGCGCGGGCCGAAGGCGCTTCCGCTTTTCTGGAGGCGGTCAAGGGCGGCGATAAGAGCAAGGTCGTCTCCTATCTCAAGATGGATGCCAGCCTGGTGAGCACACGGGGCGGAGAAGGCGAGACGCCCCTGCACTGGGCGTCCATCAAGGGATACCGCGACGTGGCCATCCTCCTGATCGAAAAAGGGGCCGATGTGGACGCTCGCGATCGTTCGCTCGACGGGACTCCGCTCCATTGGGCGGCGATCAAGGGCCGCCGCGATATGGTCGAACTCCTCCTGGACCGCGGCGCCAACATCGGCGCCGTTACCCGCGAAGGGTGGACCCCCTTGCATGTGGCGATGTATCAAGGCCATCGGGATGTGGCCGAGCTCCTGATATCCAAGCGCGCCAATGTGGAGGCCCGGGATAAGGAAGGCCTGACCCCCCTGCAGGTGGCGGAACAGAACCGGCAAGACATGAACGACTTGCTGCAGGCAAAGGAAAAACGCCCCGCCAAGGGCGGCCGGGCGGAAAAGGCCGACCATCGAAACGCCGAGCCCGTTTCCACCCCCAAATCCGGCGTGGATACGGCCCGTCTGGAAGCCCTGCAGAAACAGATGGCCGACCTCGAAGACCGGCTCAAGCAGGGGGAAGAGCAGCTTCGCATCAAGGAGCAGACGATCAAGGGATTGAGCGGCGTGTTGGCCTCATCGGAAAAGCAGTCGGAGGAGATGAAACAAAAGCTCGGCGAGATTCAGGCGGAACGGGCGGGCCTTCAGAAAAACGTCGCCGATCTTCAGACCCGCGCGAAAGCGCTGGAGACGGAGGTGGCGGATGCCGGACGGAAGCTCGAACAGGCCCGGACCTCCGCCCAGGAGGAACTCGTCCGGCTCAAAGCGCAGGTCTCGGAGCAGGAGGCGCGGGCGAAAACGCAGCTCGGCGTCAATGAAGCCTTGCAGAAGGAGCTCGACAAAACCCGGAAGGTCATCGGGGAGCTCGAAAGCCGGGTCAGCCGGGATGAATTCCAGGCGGTCCAGAAGAAACTGGCCGAGGCGCAACGGCAAGCAGCCGAGATGGAGGGGCGTTTGTCGGAGGTCGAGGAACTGGCCCAACAGGGCGAGGACGCCCAGGTGGAAGTCCGGAACGTGAAGGAGTTGTTGTCGGCGCGGGATCAGCGGGTCGCGAGCTTGAAGGAGGAAAAGGACGCTCTCGTCAGGGCCCTGGCCGATGCGCGACAATCGAATGCGGATCGGGAAGCCCGCTTCACCCAGGACAGGGAAAGCCGTCTGAAAGAGCACGAGGAAAGTCTCGGAAAATTGCGGGATCAATTGGCGCAGGCTGAGCGTAAAAACGCCGAATTGACGAACACCCTGAAAAACATGGATGCCCTGAAGGGGGAATTGGAGCATGCCCAACAGGAGCTGGAGCGGGTGATGGCCCAGTCCCAGGCCCAGGCGAAGGCGCAAGCGGAAAAGGACAAGGAGGCGGAGAAACTGGCGCGCGAGACCGAGGCGGCGCGCCAGGAGCTGCCGGCCG
>JACQHI010000230.1 GCA_016199105.1 Lentisphaerota bacterium
ACCCTATGGAATACGTCATCGTATTTATGATCCAATGCACTAAGGGTCATCTGGAACCGGAATGGTGGCCGGCCTAATTCAAAGTGAAAAACCCCAATGATTGGGGAGGGGCGCATCCCACTGAAGCGGGCAACCTCGGACGCTCGGGCGAAATCGGACGCAGGGACTGCGTCCCTCCCAGGGGGAAAAGGCGGAAGAAAATTGGCATCGTTCAAAGCAGCTTTATGGAAATCCGAGTAGGGCCGGTTTTATACCGGCCAGCTTCGTCTGCGTCCGGGGTTATGCGGATCGGCAGGCTGACTCGATGAATTTCGCAACGGTCCGGCCCAGGAGGTCACAGCCATCGGGGGTGAAGTGAACGCCGTCCGGCCGCAGCAGGGAATCACGGCCCGCCTGCTGCACCGCGGCGAACAAATCGTCGATCGGAACACCCCATTGTTCCGCCACCTTGCGGGCGGCCGCGTTGTACGCAGCAACGTCGGCTTCCATCCGGTCGAATCCCTTGTTTCTATGGTGCCAATCCTGATTCACGGGAGTGGTCGAGGCCCAGATGATGGTCGCCTGGGTTTCGGTTTTCAGGCGGCGCAGGATGGCCCGGACGTTCTCCTCGTATTGCCGGAGAGGGATGGCTGACACGCTCTGTCCGAAATCCCTTCTGAGATCATGCAGCCCGCAGTTGATGTGGAGTATATCCGGCGGACGGGAAATGACCCATTCGTCCAGGTGGTCAAGGACATTGCGACTGGTTCCTCCGTTTTCCACGGGTCCCCAGACATCCGCCCAGGCGCTCAATTGGACGCGAACGGTTTCCTGGTAGCCCATTCGGATGGAGTCGCCGATCAAGGTGACAGCTTTCTTCAAGGCAGGTCTCCCGGCTTCAAGTTGGAGGGGGGCGTCCCCTGTAAAATGGTTTTCAGAACGGGCTCGAAGGCCTTGGCCATAGACATGAAACCGAGGTCCGTGGGATGGCAGCCGTCCACCGTTCCCTCCCCGTCGCGACCGAGCAGGCGGTCGCCCTTGAGATAATGCAGATTCGGGTCGGGCGGCGTGTTGAGCGCGTCGAAACAGGCCCGGACGATCTTGTTCTTTTCGCCGGTATTCTTCCGGGTTCCGGTGACGAGGTGGGCCGACTGGTAGATAAAGTTTTCCACCAGAAGGATGGGGGTCTGGGGGCGTTTGCTCCGCAGGAACCGGACGAATTTCTCCGTGCGTTCCTTGATCATTTCGATCGTCATGTTGGCCATGCAATTGAGAACATAGACAGCGGCGTCGAGTTCCGCCATCAGTTCGGCCATGCCCATGTCGAGTTGGCCGTTCCCGGAGAATCCCAGGTTGATCATCGGGACATTCAGATTGCGGCCCAGAATGGCGGGATACGACATGCCGGGCCGGCAGGCGCAGCCACCCTGATCGATGGAGGTGCCATAGATCACGACGGGTTTGGAGGAGGGGAGGGGAGGGGCCTGGGCCAGGGTGGCCTCCGGCTTGATCCCGATTTCCAATGACGCGACGCCGTTATACAAGGGCAGGTAAATCCGGAAATGCCGGAGCGCGGGGGACAGGCCGCCGATGAGTTGGGCGTTGCAGTTGACCGTCTTGGGAATGCCGATGCCCGCCCAGCGCCATTGCCGCTTGTTGAAAACATACAGATCCAGGCCCGCCTCCCCGGTGGCGGGCATGTGGGACATGCCCTGGGGCTCAAAGTTGAGTTTCCAGCGCGCCGAGATCGCCGGGGAATCCGTCATGAACCGCACACTCAGTCCGGCTGAGCGCTGGGCCAGGTGATACACATTGGGCGGCACCATATCCTTGGCGCGCGCGGGCAACCGGTCATAGAATCCGGCGGTGTCGGACCAGCCTTTGCCCTCGATGGGCAGATTCTTCGCGTCGTACCAGACAAGTCCGGCTTCCGGGTCTTTCACGGCAAAATTCGGATCGAGTTTCAGAATATCCTGCGTCATGAGATCATGCCTTTCTTTATGATTGGGTCAGGCAAGAATGCCCGACCTACTAAAAGCCTTCCGACTAAACGGGTTTCCGGGCTCTGGCCATGAGCCAGTGGCCGCGTCGTTTGAAAACCGTTTCGAGGGGACGGCCCAGCCAGCCGGGGAGGGGCATCAGGCCCGCCGTCCGGACTTCGGCATCCACAAACCCCGCCTTGACGAGCAATGCCTCCGCCTGCAGGGCGGTCAGCACCCGGATATGTCCAGACGCGCCGGAGAAAATAGGATCGTGCAACGGGGTCCGTGAAAGATTCACCGGCGTCTCGCTCCCGGCATGCAGGCCGAGGGGGTTCCCCACATGCCAGCCGCAGACGTTTTGGAGCGAGAAAGGCGCGTATCCCAGGATGAGGGCGCCCAGATTCAGAAAACTGCTGAGGTTTTCGCTCGTCATCACCAGCAGGCCCCCCGGCGTCAGCACGCGATGGACTTCCAGGAGAAACTGACGCGTGTTATGCAGGTGTTCGATCACCTGACTGGCATGGACAGCGTCAAACGACCGGTCCGGATACGGCCACGGGCCGTTCAGATCGAAGGTCGTCACCTCAAAACCGTTCTGCCGGGCTTGATCGGCCAAAGTGGGATTGCCTTCAATGCCGTACAGTTTTTCAGGACGTTTCGTGAAATGCCGCAACAGTTGCGTGCCGTCGCCGCACCCGACATCCAAGACGCGATGGAAACCGCCGTCGGCGATCGTCTTTCCCGCCCAGGCATAGGCCGAGTCTCCGCTGGCATTGTAATACGGAAGCACCCAGTTTCGAAGCATCGTTTTCATGCGTCCGCCTTTATAAATAAGCGCAGAATAGAACAGACCTGCCAATTATGCATTCCTTGGCAACTCCACCTGTTCCATCCCGCAGGCTTTCAGCAGGGCCATATCCGGTTCCGCCCCCACGCCGGGCCGGTCAGACGCCTGAAATTGCGAGGGCGCGCAATGCTCCATGGCGGGAACACCGAGATCCTGGCGGTAGAACCGAGAGGTGGGGAAGATGTCGCAGGGATATTTGACGTTCGGCAGCGTGGCCAATGCCACGCAGTGCGAGGCGCCCACAGCGGACTCCAGCATGCCGCCGATCCAGCAGGGGATGCCGGCATCCCGGCAGATATCATGGATGGCCAGGGCATTCGTGACACCGCCCACGCGGCCGGGCTTGATGTTCACCCAGCGGCATGCCTTGATCTGGATCGCCTGACGGGCCTTCGCCGGCGACGTGATGCTTTCATCCAGACAGATCGGTGTTTCGAGGGCGGCTTGCAGGCGGGCATGATCGATCAGGTCGTCATGCGCCAGCGGCTGTTCGATCATCGCCAGCTTAAAGCGATCCAGGGCCTTGAACATGACCAGGTCACTCAGCCGGTAGGCGCTGTTGCAGTCGATGTGAATGACGGCCTTGGGAAAGGCCGCGCGCACGGCGGCGATCATGTCCATGTCCCAACCCGGCCGGTACTTCAGTTTGATCCGTTTATAGCCGTCGGCCAGGGCTTTTCCCATCGTTTCCAGGAGGAGGTCGATCGTCTCCATGACGCCGAAATCGGCGCCGGCGTCCACCACGGGTTTTTCTCCGCCGATCGTTTTCCACAGCGGCGCCCCGCGAAGTTTCGCGTGCAGGTCCCACCATGCCAGGTCGAAGGCGGCCTTCGCGAAGAAATTGCCCTTGATGCCGGCGAGCGCCTCCTGCAAGGCCATGCCCGACTCGAGTTCCTTGCCCAGCAGCAGAGGGGCGATGAAATCGCGCGATATCACGAACTGCGTCGCCGCGCATTCGGGCGAATAGGCCGGGGCTCGCCAGGAAGCGGCTTCCCCCCAGCCGGCCTGTCCGCCCGAGCGCATCCGCACGAAGACCGATTCGATGGCCTCGTCGTTGCCGAATGCCGTTCGGAACGGATAGATCAGGGGCATGCTGACGCGGTGGATATCGAGACTGTCAATGCGCATGGGTACACCGGTTCATCAGGTTCAGAGGTTCACGGTTCATCATTCGACATTCGTCCCGGCGCCCGTCAGGGATATTCGGCCGTCACCGTGATGGCAATGCCGCCCCGCGCATTGAATCGGCCGGTGACACGGGCCTTACGGGGACGGCACGCCCCGACGAGATCGTCCAGGATACGGTTCACGACGGCCTCGTGAAAAACCCCCTGATTCCTGAACGAAAACAAATAGAGCTTGAGGGATTTGCTTTCCACGCAGCGCCGGCGGGGACTGTAGTCGATTTCAAGCCGGCCGAAATCCGGCTGCGCCGTGACCGGACACAGCGCGGTGAATTCCGGACAGTCGAAGCGGATCCAGTAGTCGCGCCGCGGCTGGGGGTTCGGGAAGGTCTCCAGGCGCGCGCGGTCGGGCGAATCCGGATAACGCCGTTCCCCCCGATTCAACAGGGTGAGCTCCGAATACGGTTCCGACGAACGAGCGGGCCGACGCTGGATTGGTTTCATGGGTGCTTTCCGGAGTCATCCATAGCAGAGGGCCCCGGTCGTTTCAAGATTTATCATTCGACACCCGCGAAAAAATCCGTATGATGTTCCGCCTTTCACCCATTTTGAGAAGGAGTCTTTCTTCCATGGATAAAACCGCCACATTAGCCATCATCGACAAGCTCCTGATCCTTCAGGACCGCGACACCAAGACCTCGCGCCTTCTGCGCGAAATGGCGGATATCCCCGAGCGGAAGACCACCGTGCAAACCCAACTCGACCGCTATCACGCGGCGGTCAAGGACGGCCAGTCGGCGGTGAAGACCCGCCAGGCCAACGTGAAAAAGATCGAGCTGGAAGTGGAATCTTTCCGCCAGCAGATCCTCAAGCTTCGCGAACAGCAGTTCCAGATCAAGAGCAACGAGGAATACAAGGCGCTGAACAAGGAAATCGCCCATATCGAGGGAAAGATAAGGAAACAGGAGGATCGCGAAATCGGGGCGATGGAGGAAGTGGAAATGGCCCAGGCCGGAGTCGCCGCCGCCGGGAAAACCCTGGCCCAGGAGGAATCCCGCATCCGGGAGGAACTTCAGACCCTGGATGTCCGGGGCCGGAACATTGAAACGGAAATCGACGCCCTCAAGAAGGAACGGGAAGCGCTTGTGGTCGGTCTCGATGCGGCCTGGCTGGACCGCTATAACCGGGTGATCGAAAATAAAAAGGACGCCGCCCTGGTCCAGATCGAAAAAACCAATTGCGGCGGCTGTCACATGAAATTGCCCGCCCAGACGATCCAGGACGTCAAACGCGCCGAATCCATCGTCAATTGCATTTTCTGCGGACGGATATTGTACTGGATGGGCTGATCGGGTATTCTGTGCGCGGCTCGGGAAAGTCGGGCTGGATAGTTGCGGGATCGCTCCGACCCCTCGAACGGGTCGGGGAGGAAAGTCCGGACTCCAAAGGGCAGGGTGCCCCGCCGTAATGGCGGGGGGGATTCCGCTAAACGGAATCGACGGAAAGCGCCACAGAGAACAGACCGTTCCGGTGTGAAAACACCGGAATAAGGGTGAAAAGGCGGTGTAAGAGACCA
>JACQHI010000240.1 GCA_016199105.1 Lentisphaerota bacterium
ACCGCCGCCGCGGCCTGCATCGCGTCCTCAAAGTCTGTCATATCGAGGCCCAACGCGTAAGCCAGATCGTCGGTTCCGACGGGAGCCACTCTGACAAAGCGAAGAAGATCCTGGATGAAGTCGCGGGCCTCGTTCTTTCCCCTCGGCGAAGAAACCATGTAGTAAAAGTTCGCCGCTGAATGCCATGCCATGAACGCCGTTCCAGGCCGCGACTGGGCCTCATCCAGCAAGCGGGCCGCCGCCTCGGCGAAAGGCGTCCGGTTCAAGGCCACATCCATCAGCACGTCCGTGTCGATGAGCAGTTTCATAGATACCGCTTTGCCAGCATGCGGTAACGGGGAGAGTCCTTTCCGGCGGGCGCGAACGCGCCCCGCCATCGGCGACTGAACCGAGGGTCCGGTGTCGCCGGCTTGGCCAACTTCCGCAAGGCTTCCTCCACCATCCGCGAAAGGGATACCCCCTTTAATCCGGCATAGTGTTTGGCCACGGGAATGAGATCCTCGTCAACCGTCAGCGTCAATTTCGCTTTCATGCAACCTCCCCGGGGCGGCCTCAGTCGCCGCAATACGTATAGATAAAGCGTACTATACGTATCCCTGCCCAAACGTCAATTCGAATTTGTCTTAAGGTGGACGCCGGCATTTCGCTGCGGCGTTAGGTTGGACGGATGTTCGCGCACGGACATGTCCCGCTGGAGGCTTTGCGTAGGGGGAGTGTCCGCACCACCTCAAACACCGACCCCGCCACCGCGGCGTAAACCACATAGGATCGGCCTACAAGGGATTGGATGTAGGCCGGGGCTGCGCCCCCGGCGTTCCGGCGTGAAGATGGCCTTTTCGCGTTGCTTTCGTTGTTTCAATATCGCACGATCGGCGTATGACGGTTGGTTGATATCTTTGTTTGGACAAGGATAAATGACAAAGGACAAGTACCTCCTTGTGACTAAGTATCCGGTCACGAAATACAAGTGTGGCCTGAAAGCCGGAGATCGGGTCTGCTTGAAGAAGGATCTGATTGTCAAAGACCATCGGAATCGGCCAACAGGAGATATACACCGCAAAGGCGAGGTCTGGACCGTGTTGCGGGGCTCGAAAGAGGGCAGAATTGACGTGTGGTTCCGACAACCGGATGGTAAGCCACACACATGGGACGACACCCCGAAGTCCATCGAAGAATGGTTTGAGGTCGTGAAGAAAGAGAAAAGGGTCCGAACAACAAGAAAATTCACGGTACGGTTTCGTCGCAAGTGATTTTCGACGTTCGCTCTTCCGCATGAAGGCTGTAGGAGCCGAACGCCGAAAGCTCGACGGGTTCTCTTGCCCGGTTAGCGAAATAAAATAAACCCAATTGGGCAGCCGCTCTTGTCCAACGTTTCGCGGGATAAAAACTCAGGCCATACGAAATTAGTCCAGATAATTTGCAAAACGTTACGGGATTCACCATGCCTGACATCCATTTCAGCATCCAGGTCGCCTGCGAGGCGACGCAGCCGACGATTCGGGACGCGGCGCTGGGCGAGCGCGCCATCCGCGGGCTGGCCGGGATTTTCGAGCAGGCCGGCATCAAGGCGACCTTCGTCGCGATTCCCTCGGAAATGCGCGCGCATGCCGCGCTGTACCGGGGTCTGCGCGAGCAGGGGCACGAGGTGGGGCTGCATATCCATCCGTCCGACCAGGGCTACGAGGAGTTTCTGGGCGTGTATGGGTTCGAGGACCAGTTGAAAATCATTTCCGAGGCCGCCCGGGTGTTCGAGGATTTTGCCGGATTCCCCCCGACGACCTTTTCGCCGGGCTATCTCTCGGCCAACGACCATACCTTTCCCGCCATCGAGGCGGCGGGGTTCCGGCACGGTACGGTGTCGTGTCCCACGCGCGACCTGCCGCAGTGCGCCTGCGTCTGGGGGCATTCGCCGATGGACGTCCATTATCCGCACCGCTTCAACCGGATGCTGACCGGGGACGTGGATTTCGTGGAAATCCCGCAGACCATCGATCCGGAGTCCCGGATGTGGGGCGGCGCGCATCCGCTGGACCTGCGCGTGGAGCTGGTGGACGCGAAGAACCATTATTACACGATGGAAAAAGCGGTGAAATGGCAGGTGGAGGCGGGTGACCGCGTCCCGGTGAAATACCTGAAGGTCGTCACACACAACATTTTCGAGTTCGGGAATCCCGCCGATTTCCGCCGGGAAACGCTCCTTAAGATGATTGACGCCGCCCGCCGGATATGCGAGAAAGCCGGCTGTGCGTTCAAGGCCGCCACCACGGGCGAAATCGCCCGGGACTATCGCCGCCTCGTGCCCCGATGAATTCGTCAGACGACGAATTCATGTTATGGAATGGCCATGAAAACGTCGATCATAGACGCCTGTTGCGCGCTCGGAACGGACCGGGAATATACCCATGACTAATGAATCCGAAACAATCGCCATCGGCTCGAACAGGCAACTGTTCGTGGACGACTACGTGATTGACACGCTCTCCGGCGCTCGGCGCAAACTCCATCCGCCCGTCCGCCGCGAGCGGGCCATCGCGCTCGATCATCCATGGGAAGCCGGAGGTGTCTCCTACATGGTCGCGTTCCAAGACGGCGACCGCTTCCGCGCCTGGTACCGCTGCGGCGATAACGACCATTCCAGCCTGACAGCCTACGCCGAGAGCGACGACGGCATCGCATGGCGCAAACCGGCGCTCGGCATCTGTGACTACAAAGGGAGCACCGACAACAATCTCTGCATGCTCGACCCCATGGCGCTCAATTTTGCCCCCTTCAAGGACCTGAATCCGGACGTGCCCAAAGAGGAACGCTACAAAGCTGTGGCTCGCCATACGGCCGACGGCATTTTTACGTTCACCTCGCCGGACGGCCTGCGCTGGACACGCGTTGAACCTGACGATCATCCGCTATTCAGCAAGACGGACGGGCCTTTCGACTCCCACAACATCGCTTTCCACGATCCGTGGACCGGCCAGTACACGATGTATGCGCGCAGCATTCAGGCGGAGGGCACGCTCGGGCATGGCGCCACAAGGTCCGTCAAGCCGAAGTCGTATATCTCCTTTCGGAAATGCGGTGTCCGCTGGATTCGCCGGACAGTCTCAAACGATTTTTTGCACTGGTCGCCCTTCGCGCAGATCGACACGGGAGACGCTCCAATCGAGCAATTCTACACCAACGCCTGTGTGCCGTATGAGCGGGCCCCCGGGATCTATCTGATGTTTCCTTCCCGGTTCGTCGATGCGCGTACGCCCACGCCGGACTGGCCCTACAACGGCGTGAATGACGGCGTGTTCATGAGCAGCCGTGACGGCATCCGCTTCGACCGGACGTTTATGGAGGCGTTCCTCAGGCCGGGCTTCGGACCGAACAACTGGCACGACCGCTCGGTCTTCATCGAACGGGGGATTCTTGAGACCGCGCCCGGCGAGATGTCCATCTTCGCGATGGAGCACAACCGCCTTCCGACTAATTGCATCCGCCGATGGTCGCTGCGAACGGACGGCTTCGTCTCTGTGCATGCCCCTTACGCCGGAGGGGAGTGCGTCACAAAGCCGCTGATCTTTGACGGACGTCAACTGCGGCTCAATTTCTCCACGTCCGCCGCCGGCAGCATCCGGGTCGAGCTCCAAGATGAACTCGGCGTGCCACAGCCGGGGTTCTCTCTCGACGATTGTCCGGAATACTTCGCCGATGAGATCGATCTGGCGATCGGGTGGAAATCAAAGACCGATCTCGCCTTGCTGGCCGGGAAGCCGGTACGGCTTCGATTTGCGATGCACGACGCGGATCTCTACGCGTTTCGGTTTTGCGGGGTAGAGCAAGACAAGCGGAGCAGGCCTCTTGTAACGGGATGCCCATGAAAACGCCGATCATAGACGCCTATTGCGCGCTCGGGACGGACCGGGAATACGATCTCGACGCCGACACGCTGCTGCGCGGGATGGACCAGGCGGGCGTGGACCGCGCGGTCATCGCGCCGGTGGATCGCCAGATGGCGGTCTATAACCGCGAGGGGAACGAGTTCCTCCTGAAAACGGCCGCCGCGCACAGGGACCGCTTCATTCCCGCCTGCTCCGTGAATCCGTGGTATGGGCCGCCCGCCGTGGCGGAGCTCCGCCGGGCCGTCGAAGCCGGTGCGCGACTGCTTGTGCTCTTCCCGCTGGTGCAGGGGATGCAGGCCAACGACGAGCTGATGTGGCCGGTGGTCGAGGCGGCGGCCGCGTTGCGGGTTCCCGTGTATATTCATGTCGGGGCCTACCATAATTCCACGCCCTGGCAGGTGGTGGATTTGGCGGACCGGTATCCGCAGGCCGACCTGATCATGGGTCATTGCGGCGCCACGGATTTCTGGATGGACGTCATCAACGCCGCCAAGGCGGCGCCTAACATCTGTATTGAATCGTCGCTGGCCCGGCCGTTCCTGTTCAAGAGTTATGTCGAGGCCATCGGGTTCGATCGCGGGCTCATGGGCTCGTACTCGCCGATCGACGATTTCGTTTTCGAGTGGGAGGAGATGCGCAAGCTGATCCCGCCGGAGAAGGACGGCGGCGTATACGGGAAAAATCTGCTCCGGCTTTTGGAGAAGCGGGGTCCGCTATAACTTGACGCATAGGAATTTCAATCTTCTGTGGCCGCGCCTGTGAAGGCGTGGATTCTTTCGGAGAGCCACGGCGTTACCGCCGCGGCCACAGGAGACAGTTGCGGCCTTTTGCGGTCTAATTTCATGAGGGAACTACGAAATGCGCGAAAAGCGCGAAAAAAGAATTTAAAACTATTGCCTATCTTATCCCTTGCCAGACAAGTTTCTTTATGATCATTGACTGCCATACGCACTGGGGCCAGCAATGGGAGGAAAAATCCTCCGGGAACCCCGCCCCTTGGCTGGCCATCCTGGACCGGAACAAGGTGGATCGCGCCTTTCTCATGGTTTGCGAGGGACTGTTCCGTCAGGACCGCGTGGTGGCGGATAACGACCACGTCGCCAGGGTGGCGAAAGCGAGCGGCGGCCGGATGATTCCGCTCGGCACGGCCTGCCCGCCGATCGGGGCGCCCGCCGTGGCCGAGGCGCGGCGCTGTCTGACGACGCTCGGCATGCCGGGCCTGAAGTTCCATCCCTGGGTGCAGGGCTTCAGCGTCGCCGACAAGACTTTCCATGAGATCTGCGCGCTGGCCGGCGATTTGAAGAAACCCATCTTCTTCCACGACGGCACGCCATGCTACTGCCTGTCGGAGCAGATCGGCGGCCTGGCGCGGATGTTTCCGAAGACTGTGTTCGTGCTCGGCCATTCCGGCATCCTGTGGAACTGGCGGAGCGCGCTGGAGGCGGTGCGGTTCCCCAACGTCTGGTCCTGTCTGTGCGGTCCGCATTACCGCGCGATGGAACTGCTCTGCCAACGAGCGGATTCGGACCGGCTCCTGTGGGGATCGGATTTCGGATTCGGGATGGCGGACCCCATCGGCTATCGGCTGGGCCTTTTCATGAGGACGCGCATCAGCGACACGCTCCGCGAAAAAATCCTGGACCACAATCCGCGGCGTCTGACGTCGAATCCATAACAAAGTGAAGTTGCCACAAAAGGCACATAACGCACAATTAAGAGTGTCAGCGAGGAGAACCTTAGCCGCAAAAAGGCGCAAGAAGCGCAAAAAAGAGGCAGAATATAGACCCCGGTGTTTGTGTTATGCGGTCGAATTTTGGAATCAAGCAGGATGTGCGTTCTTATTCTCAATCACAATTCCTGCCCGACGTTCGGGGAGGCTTGCGCCTCTTGCGCTTTTTTGCGGCTATTTTTTAAAGGATTGAATTATCCATGAGCAAACTCTTCTACACCGAGACCGGGCGGACGATCCACTGCGCGAACGAGGAACTGACGGGGCGTCGGCATGCCCGCAAGGTGCTCAAACTCCCCGCCGAGGTCGCGTCCGATGCCCGGCTGTATTTTCTCGCCGCCTCGCGGCCGGACTGCACGATGCCTCTGCGTGTGACGGTGAACGGGCATCCCTTCGAGGTGGCGCCGGACGGCAAGACATGGGTGCACTGGTATATTCTGAAACTCCGAAGGGAGATGTTGAAGCCCGGCGACAACACGATCGACTTCTGGTGCGACGCCTGGGCGCAGGACAGTTGGATGTTGGGGCTGGAAAGCGGACACCCGAAGCCGCGCAGCTTCCTGAGCTTCGACGGCGGCAAGACGTGGCAAAACCGGCACATGGGCGTCCTGATCCGCATGCCGGGCGAATACGTGGTGCGCCTGCGTTTGGACGATCCGAAGCGGCGCGATCCCGCGCCGCCGGCCTTTATCTGGGAGGACCGGAACTGCGAATATTTCGACAAGATCCGCGAGCTCATTCCCGCCGGGATCAAAGCCATCGCCGATCCGTGGGAAAAGACGCGCGCGCTGGTGTCCTGGACGATCGTGCAATGGCGGTATCGCAACGTGCTCACGGGCGGCGTGGATTATGCGCCATGGGATCTGCCCACCATCATTTCCTGGGGCAGCAAGTCGTTCGGCCACTGGCACAAGGATCCGGTGGTGATGTGCGTGCATTACGCCATCGTCACCACGACGGCGGCGCTGGCGC
>JACQHI010000243.1 GCA_016199105.1 Lentisphaerota bacterium
AATGATTCTGTCGCGCTCCCCATATCACTTACGCAAAATTGATTCTCCGAACTTTCGTGTATTTTGTGTGTTTCGCGGTTAAAACTTCTCTGGGGTGCGGCTCGTGCTTCGTAGCGAAGGGACTTCGCCACTTCGCAGAGTAGCAGCGATAGCCCTCGTTGTGCCTCTTTGCGGCTATTTTTTCTGTTCTTTTGCGCTTTGCTGTCCGATCCGGCAACTGCCGGGCAAGCGCTCGAATAAGCAGCCAATGACCTGAACCAGATAACCTGAGCAGTTGCGAATGAAAAATGGAATGACAGCCTTGGCAAGGCCCGGTGTGGCGGACCTGGCCGTCTATGAGCCGGGCCGGCCCATCGAGGAAGTGGCCCGCGAGCTGGGCTTCGCGAATGCGGATGACATTGTGAAGCTGGCTTCCAACGAGAATCCGTTCGGTCCGTCGCCCAAGGCCCTGCGCGCCATGCGGCGGGCGGCCGCCGACATGCACCGGTATCCGGACGGCGGCGCGTTTTATCTCCGCCAGGCCATCGCCGCCAAGCTCGAGGTCCGTCCCGGCCAGGTGCTGGTCGGCAGCGGCAGCAACGAAATTTTGGAGCTCATCGGGCATGTTTTTCTGGATGCCTCCACGGACATTGTCGTGGCCGACCGCGCCTTCGTGGTCTATCGGCTGATCGGAAACATGTTCGGCGCCGGCGTGATTTCCGTGCCGATGAAGGACTACACGCACGACCTGGACGCCATGGCCGACGCCATCACGCCTCGGACCCGGGTGGTGTTCATCGCCAATCCGAACAATCCGACCGGAACACTGGTGGGGCAGGCCGAAATCGACCGGTTCATGCGGCGCGTGCCCGCGCATGTGGTGGTCTGCTTCGACGAGGCCTATGGCGAGCTGCTGCCCCGCGATCGACAGCCCGAGGTTCTTCCCTATGTCCGCCAAGGGCGCAACGTCATGACCGTCAGGACATTTTCAAAGACCTACGGGCTGGCCGGCCTGCGCATCGGGTATGTCGTCGCGCCGGAGGAGGGCATCGCGCTCCTGCACCGCGTTCGCCAGCCGTTCAACGTGAACGCCATGGCGCTGGCCGCCGCCCGGGCGGCGCTTGAGGACGACGCCTTTGTGGAGAAGATCCGGCGTCTCGTGGCAAGGGAGCTCGATTTTTATCGCCGGAAGTTGACGGCGCTGAAACTCAACTTCATCCCGTCCGTGGCCAATTTTCTGCTGGTCGAGGTGGGCGAGGGACGCCGGGTCTTCGAAGCCCTGCAGCGGGAACGGGTGATTGTCCGGCCCATGGACGGCTACGGCCTGCCGCGTCACGTCCGGATCACGGTGGGCACCCGCCGGGAAAACGAACGCTGTATCGAGGCCCTGGCCAAGGTGCTTGGCCGGGCGTGAAATAGCCGGTATTAAACCGGCTCTGACCTGAAACAAGCGCGTCTGTCATCCCAGGTGGCCCGGCCGCTCCGCGGGCGGGCAGACAGTGCAAACCCGCGCGGCGGAGCGCGCGGTCCACCTTGTTTCATCGCCTTGAAAAATCCGGCCGCAGGCCGGTGGCCTTACTACGGCAGGGATGTGATCCGATTTCTGTAGAAGGGCGGGCACGTCAGCAGACTGCCCGCCGTTTGTCGGTGTGTCGCCGTCCGGGAAACAGGCGGGTTTACCCGGGCTTGTCCGTGACGGACGGCGCGGTGTTTTCGGCGGTTGACGTGTCCAGGGGTTCCGCGGCTTCGGTGGAGGCCGGTTCGGCGGATTCGGCGGCCTCCGGCGTTCCTTCTTCCGCCGACTCGGTCGTGACGGCCATCGGCGACGTGCCCTCCGCCTTGGGCTCCAGATCGGTGAATTTCATGGAGACGATCTTCGAGATGCCGGCTTCTTCCATGGTCACGCCATAGAGAATGTGCGCCTGGCTGATCGTCTGCCGGTTGTGCGTGATGCAGACGAACTGGGATTGATCGAGGAACGTCTTCATCATCTTGACGAAGCGGACGATATTGGATTCGTCCAGGGGCGCGTCCAGTTCGTCGAGCACGCAGAACGGGCTGGGCTTGACCATGTAAATCGCGAAGAGCAGGGCGGTGGCCGTCAGGGTCTGTTCGCCACCGGAAAGCAGGGACAGGGTCTGGAGCTTCTTGCTGGGCGGCCGGGCGATGATCTCGATGCCGCTTTCGAGCGGAT
>JACQHI010000244.1 GCA_016199105.1 Lentisphaerota bacterium
CGCCATAATGAGAATTGCTGTGGAAAGCCCCGACCAAAAGACGCAAAAGACACGTCCGCCCGGCTGACTTGCGCCAATCAATCTTTTTTCCCTGTATTCTGGGGGAGGAATAGGCTACTCTCCATATCAATAGTGTCCATGGATGACGATGTGGATCGGCAAACCGAGGAGGAGCTATGTGCAACGCTATAGGGCAGAGGCGGCGGCTGGCGATATGCGGCGTATGGCTCGTGATCGGGGCGGCGGCCCTGGGGGCCTCCAACATTCCAAGCACAGTCACGTTCCAGGTCGATCCCCAACATACGGGACAAAGTCCTTACAACGGGCCGCGTGCGCCGGTTCTGAAATGGAGGTTCCAAGTACCCGGCACCACGGGAAGCCACGCGCAGGTCAGCGGACCGGTGGTGGACGGCAATAATCTCGTTTATTTCTGCGGCCATACGAATCTGTTCGTGATCGACACGAACGGCGCGCTGCAACGCAGTTGGACCATCCTGGATTTGGGCGAACTCGGCTTTTCGCCCGCCGGGGATGTCCTCTATACCATGGGGTCCAACAAGGTGACCGCCTTCTCGCTCAGCGGCCAGCAACTATGGGCGTTCACCAACGCCGGAGGACCGTTCGTCAACGAACCGTGCGCTGCCTCGAACGGCGTCATCTACGTGGGAAACACGGACACCTACGTCTATTCGATCGATCCCACCAATGGAACGCAACGGTGGCGGTTCAAGGCCGACGGCGCGTTCGCCCCGTTCACGGCGCCCAGCCTCAGCTTCGATCAAGCCGTCGTGTATGTCGGCAGCGGCGACCCGAATTTTACGAACGGCGGAACGGTCTTTGCCTTGAACGGCGCTACCGGCGCGATGCTCTGGTCCAACCATATAGACAATGTCCGCGCCAGCGGCGTGACGGTCATGTCCAACGGCAACCTGCTGGCGACAGCGCAGGGCGCCGTTCGCTGCCTCGCGCCCAACACCGGCGTCGCGATATGGACATCCACTCCCAACGTCTGTTCCAGCCTGAAAGGCGCGCTGTCGTCCACCGGAATTTACGGCGTCGGCAACGCGTCCGGCACGGTGTATGCCCTTAGCACGGCCAACGGCCAGGCGCTCTGGTCTTATCAAACCGGAGCGAACCCGAATTACGATCCCACCAATCCCCATGATCCCCAGTACGGCGTATTGACCGCGCCGATTTTCGGCGCGGACGGCGTGCTGTATGTCGGCGCGGTGGACGGCAAAATGTACGCCGTGAACACCAACGGACAAGCGCTTTGGACTTACGCGACCGGCGCCGCCCTCATGGAAAAATGCCCCGCGATCGGCGCCGACGGCGTGCTCTATTTTGCCTCGTCCGACGGGTATCTATACGCGCTCGGCGATCCTCATACGAACACAACGCCCGCGGCCATCGGCCTGCCGACCAATGTGGCGGCCGGCGACGGCACGGACAGGCTGAAAATCGTTCTGCAGTGGGCCGCCGCCAGCAATGCGTCCGGGTACCGGATTTTCCGCGCCACCTCGAATGATACGGCCTTGGCCGCCGAAATCGGAACGGCGAGCGTGACGAACTATGGCGACACTTCAACGTTTTGGGGCGTTTATACGTATTGGGTCAAAGCCACCAATGCCGCCGGATCCAGCGATTTCAGCGCGTCGGATACAGGTCGGCGGGGCGGGTTGCCGCCGGGCTATGATGCGGATGCAAGCAGCGACCTCGCCGTCTTCGACCAGAACACGGGCAATTGGTATATTCGAACTGTGTCTGGCACCATCCTCGCTTGGAACCAGGCGTGGGGCTGGCCCGGCGCGGTGCCGGTGGCGGGCGATTACAACCTGGAAGGTTTGAGCGACCTGGCCGTCTTCGACCAAAACACGGGCTTCTGGTACATCCGAACAGTCTCGGGCACGACGCTTGGCTGGGCCATCCCCTGGGGCTGGCCCGGCGCGGAACCCGTGTCGGGCGATTATGATGGCGATGGCATCAGCGATCTGGCCGTCTTCGATCAAAACACGGGCTACTGGTACATCCGGACGGTATCGGACACAACGCTTGGCTGGGCCATTCCCTGGGGCTGGCCGGGGGCGGACCCCGTGTCGGGCGATTATGACGGCGATGGCATCGGCGATCTGGCCGTCTTCGATCAGACTACCGGCAAGTGGTATATCCGAACAGTATCGGGCACGACGCTCGGCTGGGCGCTGGAGTGGGGCTGGCCGGGGGCGGACCCGGCATCCGGCGCGGCATGGTAAGACAAGTTTACAGTACGGATCGGATATACAACTGATCCACATAGAGCGTGTCCCGCGACTTGGTGCGAGGCGTCCGATCGGTGTCCCTGACCCGTATATAAACCGTTCCTCTCAAGGTCGAGGGGAGCGTGAACGATTGGGTCGTGTTGTCGTCGGCGGTCTTGGTCACCGTCAGCATGGGCGTATACGTGACAGCGTCGGTTGAATACGAAAATGCGAAGTGATCGTTCTCGCGATTGGAGGAATGGTGAGCTTGGACATAAAACGCCACTTCCGATCCACCGGTTACATTCACGACCCAGACGTGATCCAGATAGGAATAGCGCGTCTTGACAGTGCCTTGCGACAACACTTCTTTGATGGATTCATAGACATTGTCGGCAAACATCAGGGCCGTCAACGATCCCGATATCGTTCCAGCGTTACGGATCTCGCTTGCCGCATAATCGTTGATCGGGCCGACAACGGGTGGAGTCGCCAGCATCTCGGAACCGACGGCGGTCAACAACGGTTGCTCGCCGGAACTCAGCAGATCCTGGCTGATTTCCCAAAGCATAACACCGGCCAAGCCGTACGTCTTCGCATACTGGCATTTTAAGCGTACCGAAGCGGCGTCATCAAGCGTGACAAACACTCCGCCATTATCGGGGGATGTGAGATAAGGAACCTGGGAAACGTTGTCCCAGTGATAGGTGTAATTGAGCGTGGACAGGTCGGTGTACGTGTATTGAACGCCGCCCCCGGCAGGCTGGTATAATTCTGTTGTTCCGGTGAATATGGCGCCGAAAAACGGTATTCCTGAAACCAGCTTGTTCCATGGAACGCCGCGCATATCATGAAAATACTGCCGGATGCTTTCATCCGTCGAGCCGGCATTCATGGGATCCAGGGGATCAGAGTACAACGGTGAGTTATGACCCGTCATACTATACCAGGAGCCATAATAACAATAGGTCATCACCCCAATCCAGTCCAACAACGGGTGAAGCGTCTCGACATCGTAATACGCGCCCCACCAAAAACTTGCATCAATAGTCATGGTAAGCATCAAGGCCGGAGCCACCTGGTTCCAATGTGCCCGCAGTTCCTGAACCAGGAGAGTCAGATTCTGCTTATCGGCTTCGCTGTCGGGATATTCCCAATCGAAATCAGCGCCATCGTAGTCATTGTCAAGGCAGAACGCGGTGAGATTCAAGATGAAGGCGGAACGGGCCGCGGGATTTGCCGCCATGGGCGAAAAGTCGCTCGAATCGGTGTAACCGCCGAGCGACAACAGGACCTTCTTTCCAGAGGCATGCGCGCGCTGCGTAAGTTCAGGCACGAACGAAAGAAACCCCTGGCGATAGGAAATGCTGCCGTCGGCGTTGGGCCAGGCAAAAGCATGCAGAATGTGGGTCAGGTTTTCCATTCTGATCGCCGATGGCGGATATTCATCCGTCGTCCAATCCGCATAATAGCCGGCCACCACCTGACCTCTGGCGACCCACGGAGTTACCGTCAGGGCCAGAACCCAAACCGCCAAATTCATCAACAGCGAGCCACACGCTATCCTGCGCCTGTGAACTGTCGATGGCTTCGACGTTTCGTGTTTTACTCGCAACCGTTGCCTGGTATTTGATTTCATGGTGTCCTTCCCGTCTTCAACTTCGCCCGTAGGCGATTATGGATTATCGTGTAGGCCATGATACATATCTCTCCCCCTTATCTTGTGAGATGGTAGCATGGCTAGAGCCCATTGTCCAGATCAAACGCAGACGGGAAAATCAAGAATGCTGTTGAACGGTGCCCCGAAAGGGGATGGGGCTCTTGGGACGGGTGGGAATTATGGGGAAATCAATCCGGAAGGCAGTTCTTCCAAAACCACTTCCGCCGCGCGCTCGATGGCGCCGCCCTGCCCCAGGGAACGAACAACCTCGTCGAGGCCCTCCAGCATCCGCGCGCGGTCGTGCGTGCCGGACAGCAGGGGTTCGAGGGCGTCAGCCAGGGCGGCGGGCGTAGCGTCGTGCTGGATGAATTCGGGACACACCAGACGGTCGGCAATCACGTTCACCATGCCCAGGTAGGACAAACGGACCAGCATCCGTCCCAACCAATACGTCAGCCAGGCCACCTTATAGGCAATCACCATGGGGCATCGCAGCAGGGCGGCTTCCAGCGTCGCCGTGCC
>JACQHI010000239.1 GCA_016199105.1 Lentisphaerota bacterium
ATTTATGTTTCATCATCAATTATTAATAATTAAAAACTTGCATGTCGCTTCTTCCCACAAAAGCTAATGAAATAATGTAGAATTATCAAAAATGAAATTAAATATATGCTTTATTTGATTTTTATTTAGTTTTTAGGATAATAAAATTAATTTTATCAATAATGATAAACATTTATTTTTTGCTTGAAATATGAATGATGTCAAATTAATTTGCCATTGCGTGTGACATAAACAACGTGTTTTTTGTGGTGCGTCAAACAATTGGTACGATTGTTGCTCTATTATCATTGAAAGTTTAGAGGTCAATCTGAAGATGAGATACTGAAAGGAGGTGTGCCACTGGTATAAACGGTGCGATGCGAATGCATGGTATGGAAAGTGAACGGTCCAATATTGAGGAGATGAGCATGAAAAAAGGTTTTACGTTAGTAGAAATCATGATCGTAGTGGCGATCATCGGCTTGCTGGCGGCGATCGCGATTCCGTCCTTTATGCGGGCTCGCACGAACTCGCAGAAGAGCGCGTGTATCAATAACCTGCGTCAGATTGAGAGCGGCAAGGACCAGGCTGCCATGGATATCGGCTATACCAACGGCTGGGGGGCTTGGGATGGCACCGCGGGTTATGTGGCCGCAACGGACGATGTTGTTGCGTTCAGCAACATGGTGGAAGGCGCGACCGGCTATGTGAAGCAATATCCGCTTTGCCCGGCTTCCACGACAGAGCAACAGAACGCGGTGCAGGCGGCGAACGACTATAACGTGAACGCCATCGGCAGCAATGCCATCTGCTCGATCCTGGGCGGCACGGGCGCCGACAATCATGCGCTGTCGAAGTAATCGGGTTCGGTTAATGTGAGTCGCAAAAGCCCCGGAGCCGTCATCGGTTCCGGGGCTTTTGCCATAAAGGCGACCTGTGGATCGGTTGGGCGGGAACAATGGAGAAAACTATGAGCGCAAAATCCGGTTGGATTCGCCCAAAGTGGCGCAGGCGTCCCGTCCGCTGCGGCGGGTTAAGAAAACTGGCTGCAGGCCGCTCAGCGAGCGGCGCGGGTGGCAGACTGTTCCACAGGGGATTTACGCTCGTCGAAATCATGATCGTGGTGGCCATCATCGGACTTCTGGCCGCCATTGCCATTCCCGCTTTTTTGCGGGCGCGCACCATTTCCCAGAAAAGCGCCTGCGTCAACAATCTTCGCATGATCGAATACGCCAAAGACCAAAGCGCCATGGATCAGGGATTCACCAATGGGTATGCCGCGTGGGACGGCACGGCCGGCTATGCCGAGACGGATGACATGCCGGCGTTCAGCAATCTCATCGAAGGCGTGCGTGGATACATGAGGATTTATCCCCTTTGTCCGACCTCCACGACCGAGCTCAATAACGCCGCCCAGACTTCCGCCGATTACAATATCAATCCCATGGGTAGTAATACGACCTGCATTCCGGCCGGCGGAACGGGCGTTGACGCCCACTCGCTGGGGGTCAATTAAGCCGGGGTGTATGATATTTTCGGATTTAGAATGTCGCAGCAATCGGGTTCGTTTGCACGTGAATCGCAACAGCCCCGGCGCCATCATCGGGTTTTTTGCGTTCATAAGAAAACAAGCTTGACCTCATGGTGAGCTTCTCCTACAACTCCCCGTAACGATGTTTTTCAAGGAAACGCAACGATTAACAAGGAGCGGGACATCATGCGCAAACACAGTTCGAAGCTCGGTTGGCTGGCGGTGTGGGGAATGGCGGGTTGGCTGGGTGTTCTGCAGGGCGGTTTTGCCATAACGGGGGACGGTGGAACGGGGAGTGGCGGGACGCAGGTGTTCACCAATGTGCCATACGAGAACGTCACCAACAGAAATTACCAATTGGGCGCCGCCTCGGGCGAGTTCCTGAGACAGATTTCCAACATGGGCACCAATGCCGGCGACGACAACCTGGTCTGGTCGCATAGCGGTCGTTTCATTGCCGTGGATCGCTCCGACCCGAATCGGGCGCAGTCCCCGCGCGGCCCCAAATTTATCAACATTCTTGGCGTGCAAGATCCGAGAAACGCCCAGGACCTGGGCCCCCGTTGCGATGCCACCAATTTTCCCGTGTTGCCCAACATAACGGATTGGACGTGGACCGACGATCGCGTGCTGTTCGGCAATATGCCGACCTCGGGGGTCCAGAAAACCCGATTGCTCTCCTGCACGGTCACCGGTCCCGTTACCGTGGCCGAATTTCTCAAGGACCCGGACGGGCAGCTCCATGTTTTCTCGCCCAGCGTGATCGCCGATCCGCTGTATCAAAGAGAGCGTCTGCTTTTTCTGACGTCGTCGTCCACGAACGATCCGACCATGGGCATGGACGGTGTCATGCAGGTGTGGACCGTCACGTATGAGCACGGCGGGACGCCTAATTGGAACGACAAGGTTCAGTTGACGGCCTTCTCCAACAATGTCGGGATTCAGGCCGTAAAGTGGGCGCTTGACTTGCATACGAATTTCATGCCGCGGGTGCATCGGTACGCCTTGGTCGTATCGTCCAATCAGGCGCCGCCTGGCGCCGGGACGAACCAGCCGCCCCCGGCCGTGAGCTACCAGTCGCCCGGCGTCGTGACGAACCAACCGCCTCCGGGTGGGACAAACCAACCGCCCCCCGGTGGGACGAACCAGCCGCCTCCGCAAATGGATGCCAACAACAAGCGAATAGTGGTGTTCGATGGCGTCAGGGCTTTCGTTCCGGGAACCAATCAGGCTCCCCCGCCGCCCGGGGCCGCGACGAATCAGCCTCCCCCCGGCGGGACGAACCTTCCCGTATCGTTCGGCGATCCGCGATTCGATGTACGGGTGCCCGAAGCCAGCGCGGGTTCGCAGGTCAGTTGGACCTACGACGGCGTCTTTTTGATGTTCAGCAAGATGGGGGGCAGCAACACCCAGGGCGGAGTGTTCTCCACAAAGTCCCGAGGCACGAATTATAGCCAGACTATTTTCGACGTGCCGCCGCAATTGGCCTCGAACGGCGTTTTGCAATGGCTCTGCATCTCGCCGGATGGAACGAAAGTGGCGTTGACCTCCAATAAAAGGGCGTATATCCTGCCGATGACATTCCAGAATGCGGCGATGGCGGGACAGACGAATGTGCTTTCCGACGGAGGCTATACGACCGTGATTATCCCGGGCGGAGCGCTGAGTTCGAATGTCACCTTCGACATTATGAGCCCGGATAACGTCGTGACCGACAACTTCCCCGGCGTTTATATCGGCAATGCAAGGCAGTTCACGTTGCAGGGTTCAACGAATCAGAACGAGCATTTCAACTTCAACACGAATGTCGAGATGTATATCCGGTTCGAGGATTCCGATCTGCCGGACGGTGTCGCCGAAACGAACCTGGCCCTGTTCCTGTATGAGCCCACGGTGACCAATGGCCAAACGGGAGTCTGGACGCAGGTGATGTCCGCCCTTGACACCAACAACAATTTTGTTGTCGGTTCGGTCACCAGCTTTTCCGTCTATGCGATTGGGGTGGCGACGGCCGGCGAGGCGGTGGCCGGCGATTATGACGGTGACGGCATCAGCGATCTGGCCATTTTCGACAGCAATACCGGTTTCTGGTACATCCGCTCCATGGCGGGCGACGTGGTGTCCTGGGGCACGGCGTGGGGCTGGCCGGGCGCCAAGGCGGTGGCCGGCGATTACAACGGGGATAACGTCAGCGACATGGCCGTCTTCGACGGCAATACCGGCAATTGGTATATCCGCACGGTGGCCGGCGCCACCCTGGCCTGGGGCACGGGCTGGGGCTGGCCGGGCGCGGTGCCGGTTTCCGGCGATTATGACGGCGATGCGATCGCCGATCTGGCGGTGTTCGACAACAATACCGGAGGCTGGTTCATCCGGTCCATAGCCAGTGATGTGCTGGCGTGGGGTGTGAGTTGGGGCTGGCCGGGAGCGGTGCCCGTGTCCGGAGATTTCAACGGGGATGCCCAGAGCGACCTGGCGCTGTTCGACAGCAATACGGGCAACTGGTTTATCCGAACCGTGGACGGGACGATCCTTGGTTGGATGATCGGTTGGGGCTGGCCGGGCGCGGTCCCGGTGGCGGGGGACTATGACGGGGACGGCGTGGCCGACATCGCCGTGTTCGACAGCAATACGGGGTACTGGTACATCCGCACCGTCAGCGGGACGACCTTGGGTTGGGGCATCGCCTGGGGCTGGCCGGGTGGTGTGCCGGTGCCGGGGGATTTCGATGCGAATGGAATCAGCGATCTGGCGCTCTTCGATAGCAATACGGGCAGTTGGTACATCCGGACCATGGGCGAAACGATCCTTGCCTGGGGCATTGTCTGGGGTTGGCCCGGGGCGATACCGGTGGGTTCGCTCCATAGTTATTATTAACCCGGAAGCAGCAGTTCGGTCCGCGATAGCACGGACCGAACTGCTGTCGAGTTGTGTTTACGGCCCCCGCCGGCGCTGAGACAGGCTTCGCCGTCTGTTGATGCCACAGCGTCTTGCCTGCTCCACAACGCCGTCGAATCTGCTGGACACGGCGGACCAATCGGTTATAAAAGGCGGCATTCCATCGCGGGAGAAACGCCGGGTGGTCAAACTTGTCCGCCAGGGTCCGGCTTCGTAAGCGGGACGACGGCGGATCGAAAGGGTTATGCTATGCCGAAAATGAAAACCAAGAAAGCGCTGGCGAAGCGTTTCCGCAAATCCTCCAAGGGGAGGATCAAACATGCTTGCGCTTCGCGGGGCCATTTGTTGTCGGGGAAGTCGGGCAACCGCAAGCGCCACTTGCGCAAAGGCGGCGTGTTGGCCGCTTCCGAGGAAAAACGAATTCGCCACTTGTTCTGATCGTCCGCCGTATGAAAGGGATGTATTGTCATGCCTAGAGCCACCAATGCACCGGCCTCGCGCCGCCGCAGAAAACGCCGTTTGAAGCTGGCCCGTGGATACCGGGGATCGCGCAGCAAACTGTTTCGTACGGCCACCGAGACCGTGGATCGTTCCATGCGCCTGGCCACGATTCATCGGAAACTGAAGAAACGCGAGTACCGGGATCTTTGGATCACGCGCATTTCGGCGGCTTGCCGGGCGCGGGGTATCTCCTACAGCCGTCTCATCGCCGGACTGACGCGGGCGAATGTCCGGTTGAACCGTAAAATGCTCTCTGAAATCGCCATCCACGATCCGGCCGGATTCGACGGCATCGTCCGGAAGGCCGGGGCCGTTTAAGCCGGTGGTTGGCGCCGCACGCGTATGAAAGCGGTTGAACTTCAGGCCTTGAAGGAAACGGCCTTGCGGGAGGGCCGGGCCGCTTCGACTCCGGAGGCCATCGAGCAGGTTCGCGTCGCCTATCTGGGCCGAAAGGGCGCGCTTCAGGATATCATGAGGGGCCTGAAGGATGTGGACGCCTCCGAGCGGCCCGCCGTCGGACGCATCGCGAACGAACTCAAAACGGCCCTGACCGAACTCCTGGAGACGCGCAAAACGGAACTGCAGGCCGGCGCGAGCCCGTCGGCCACTCCCCGCTTCGATTACACGTTGCCCGGGGTCTGGAACCGGATCGGCACGCGGCATCCGGTGTCCCTGATCATCGAGGAAACCATTCGCATTTTTGCCCGGATGGGCTTCACCGTGGCGGACGGACCGGACATCGAAACGGAGTATTATAATTTTGACGCGCTCAACACGCCCGCCCACCATCCCTCCCGCGATACGCAGGATACCTTCTGGTTGGAGACCGGCCGCCTGCTTCGCACGCAGACGTCGCCGGTCCAGATCCGCGTGATGGAGAAACAGAAGCCGCCCATTCGCATTATCGCCCCCGGCCGTTGTTACCGGCGGGACACCACGGATGCCACGCACAGCGCCAATTTTCACCAGATCGAGGGGTTGTATGTCCATCGCGACGTCTCCCTGGCGGATCTGAAAGGGGATATCGCCGGCTTTGCGCGTGAATTGATGGGGCCGGACGTGCGGGTGCGCTTCAGACCCCATTTTTTCCCCTTCACGGAACCCAGCGTGGAATACGATTTCTCCTGCCATGTGTGCGGGGGAAAGGGCTGTCGTGTCTGCAAGCAAAGCGGCTGGATCGAAATCTCGGGCGCCGGCATGGTCCATCCCCGCGTGCTGAAAACCGTGGGCTACGATCCGGAGACCGTTTCGGGGTATGCCTTCGGCATGGGCGTGGAGCGCATCGCCATGATCAAGTATGGCATTCACGATATCCGTCTTTTGTATGAAAACGATGTCCGTTTTCTGGAGCAGGTGTCGGTATGAAAGTTCCCGTCGGCTGGCTGAAGGAATTCGTGGAGATTGATTTGTCTCCCTCCGAACTGGCGGATCGCCTGACGTTTGCCGGTCTGGAAGTCGAGGGTCTGGAAACCGTCGGCGCCGCATTCGAGGGCGTGGTGGTGGGCGAAATCCTGTCCCTGGACCGGCATCCGGAGGCGGACCGGTTGTGGGTCTGTCGTGTCGGTGACGGCGTCGGGGAACGACAGGTGGTCTGTGGCGTCAATAATTTTTCGGTGGGCGACAAGGTTCCCCTTGCCAGGATCGGCGCAACCCTCCCGAACGGTCAGCGGATTGTCTTGGCAAAACTGAGAGGGGTTGAATCGCAGGGCATGCTGTGCGCCGAGGACGAATTGGGATTGTCGGATGACCACGCGGGCATCCTCATCCTGGATCGCGAGCTCAGACCGGGGCTGCCGCTTGTGGAGGCGGCCGGCGCTCCCGAAACGGTCTTGACTCTGGAGATCACGCCCAACCGTCCGGATTGTCTGAGCCTGATGGGCGTGGCCCGCGAAGTGGCGGCGCTCACGGGTAAACGGTGGCGCCGGCCCGACGACCGGTTGAAGGAAACCGGCGGGGACACCGCTTCGCTCACCCGCGTGACGGTCGAAGATGCGGAGGGCTGTCCGCGATACACGGCCCGCCTCGTTTCCGGCCTCCATTCGACGCCGGCCCCGTTATGGATGCGGCGGCGTCTGACGTGTTGCGGCGTGCGCCCGATCAATGCCGTTGTGGACATCACCAACTACGTCATGCTGGAGTGCGGCCAGCCGCTGCACGCGTTCGATCTCGACCGCTTGGAGGGGCGCTGCATTGTGGTGCGCCGGGGGCGGGTGGGTGAAAGTCTGCTGACCTTGGATGGGGCCCGGCGCGAATTGACGCCTGAAATTCTGGTCATTGCCGATGCCTCGAACCCCGTGGCCGTCGCCGGAATCATGGGGGGGGAAAAGAGCGGTGTTCTCCCCTCCACCGGCACGGTGCTGTTGGAAAGCGCCTGTTTCAAGCCTTCGGTTGTCCGCCAGGGCTCGAAGCGGTTGGGTCTTTCGTCCGAGTCGTCCTACCGGTTCGAGCGCGGCGTGGATATTGAACTGGCGGAGCATGCCAGCCGCCGGGCCGCGGGTCTGATGGCCGACCTGGCCGGAGGGCAGGTCGCCCGCGGCGCGCTCGATGTGTTTCCCGTGAAACCCGAAACGCGCAGCATCGTCTGCCGCTTTGACCGGATCCGGCAACGCCTCGGCATGGCGGTATCCAACGAGCGAATGGCCGGCATTTTCGAATCGCTCGAACTGATCGTTGTTCAAAACGAAACCGCATCCTGCCTTGTGCGGGTCCCGACGTTCCGTCTTGACCTTGAGGGCGAGGCGGATCTGGCGGAGGAAGTGGCCCGGATTCACGGCTTGGAACGCATCCCAAGTCCGGCGCCCCGCGCGGAACGGGTTCCCGGGGCCGACGACACGGAAACCCGGGCTGCGCTCGCCTGTCGCTCCTGTCTGGTCGGACTGGGCTTATCCGAGGTCATGCATTACAGTTTTGTGTCGGATCGGTTGGCGAACCTGTTTCATGCCGACGGCGCGGCGCGGCGGATTCAGTTGCCGAACCCGATCAGCGCCGACCATTCCCTGTTGCGGGACACGCTGCTTCCCCAATTGGTGGAAACACTGGGCCGGAACCGCGCCCGCCAGATTTCGGAGGCGGCCTTTTTTGAAATGGGCCGCGTGTTTTTCAAAACTTCGGACGGTCAGCCGGCCGAAGAGGATCGGGTATCGGTGGGGCTCATGGGGCCTGTGGGGCGTTCGCCATACAATAAGCGGACCATCGTGAAGGATGAGGAGATGTTTCTGTGGGTGAAAGGGATTGTCGAACATCTCTGCGCCGCGTTGCATGTTGCCGGTTTGACGTGGCGGCCTGCGGGGCCGGGCGCAGGCGACGCCGATTTTCCCTGCGGTGTTTTTGAAAGCCGGCAGTGGGTGGAGGTGTCCGTCGATGGCGCGCGGTGCGGTGTTCTGGGGATCGTCAGCGAAGCGTTGCGGCGCGAATGGCGTATTCTGGAGCCCGTGGGGGTGTTTGAGGCGCGCCTGAAACCGCTGCTCGGGCGCGTTTTTCATACGCCGTCCGCCAAGCCGTTGCCGGTTTATCCCTCGGTTGCTCGGGACGTGGCCATGATCCTGGACCCGCGCATTCGCCACGAAGACGTTCTGCGTGAAATTAAAAAAATTTCACCGAAAGAGTTGACAAGGGTTGAACTCTTTGATATATACCAAAGCAAGGGAATAGGTATGGGCAAACGCAGTATGGCCTATACATTGGTGTACCGTTCTTTGGATCGGACGTTGACGGACGAGGAAGTCAATGGGCTTCATGAAGCCGTGAAGGTCGGCCTGCGGAACGAACTGGGAGCGGAGATTCGAGAGCAATGACTAGCCGGTGGGGCAGGGGCTTCCCGGTTGATAAAGAATGAAATTATGAAAATCATCAGTCACAGGTTGAAATTCTGGCGACGGCCAATGGCCGGCGTTTGGGTGGCTGTGATGGTAACGGTTTCGACGTTCGCGTCGAAAGTCGCATTCGTCGCGGCTCGTTGTTTAGCCGCGGCTTGGGCTGGCGAAAAAGGCATGGGGTTGAATGCCAGTCCCGGCTGGGGTTTGCAAGTCGTGCCGGCGATGGATGTGTGTCATTGTTCTTTGTCAAAGGCGGACTTCCGGCCGGGTGTGAAAAAATGCCCTGCCTGGTTCGTGTTACGGGCCAAAAAATCTCTGACCCATTAATATAAGCAGGGGAGCTCGAATAGGATGGCGCCCTCATGCCTCCTCGTGAGGATTTGGAGACCATCCGCTAGAGCGCCCACTTCGTTCGTTCGGAACAGAGAACGGTCTCGTCACGGCTAAGGCGGGGTATTTTTTTTGTCGGACGGACCGGATGGACCTCTTTGAACAGAAAACAACGGATGGCGTTTCTCCGCGATCGCCGCTGGCGGCCCGTATGCGGCCCCGGACGCTGGAGGAAATTGCCGGCCAGGCTCATCTGCTGGCTCCCGGGCGCCTGCTCCGGCGGGCGGTGGAATCGGATCGGCTGGGCAGTCTTATCCTTTTCGGCCCTCCCGGCTGCGGAAAAACCTCCCTGGCCGAAGTCATCGCCCTTCTGACCCGCCGGCGATTCGAGCGCATCAGCGGCGTCACGGCGAATGTCTCCATCCTGCGGGAACTCCTGGAACGCGCCTGGGAGCGGCGGAAACGGGAGGGAAGCGAAACGATCCTTTTCATCGACGAAAT
>JACQHI010000235.1 GCA_016199105.1 Lentisphaerota bacterium
GAATGCCCACGACCGGGTTTTCGAAGCACACCACCGAGTACCTGGCGAACAGCCCCGGAGCGAGCAGCTGTGAAGCAAAGACCTTATCCATCCGGTCGCCGATCGCCTCCAAGAGGTTCGACGAGAAGATGCGGGCGGCATAGAGGCGGAACGCTCGCGTCACGCCCATCGGTGCGCGCGTCAGACGCGCCAACGCGACGACGACGTAACCCCGCCACTCACTCGCGGCGAGAGCGGCCAAGCACAGCACTAACAAAACGAGGGCGTAGTCGTTCACGTCGAAGCCCATCGTCCACGCGACCAGGAGCGACACAAGGGCCGCCGACGGAAAGAGCAACATCAACCTCACCAATCTCCCGCTCACGCGTTGAGCGGTGTACATGGCGGGTGACGCGTTGAACAGCAGGTTCATCGCTACCACGCCGCTGAACGCGACCCGCCCGGTGCGGTTCAAATGGACCGCGTCGTACAGCAATGGAAGCGCCACGTAGAAAAGGGCGCCGCTCACCAACCCGGCCGCTGGTCGAAAATCCCCGGACTCTGCGGCCGGCTAGGACGCCGTGTTTTCGACAACGGACTTGCCCCGACGGTGCAGGATCTTGACGACATCCCCTCCCCCTACGCGCGGCATCTCGAGGGCTTCGACAAACCCTTCATCCTCCTGGAAACCGCCCGGGGCTGTTCCAACCGCTGCTCCTTTTGCACCAGCGCGGACTCGGGGCCCATCCGCGTCTTCTCGACGGACCGGCTTCGCCGCGAGCTGACGCTCATCCAGTCCCACGGCATTCCGGAAGTGCGGATCACCGACCGCACGTTCAACGGGAAACCGTCCCGATGTCTGGAGCTTCTACGCCTGTTTCGCGACGAATTCCCCGGACTGCGTTTCCACCTGGAATTCGATCCCGCGCGCCTCACGCCCTCCATCCTGGGTGAACTCGCGAAAACACCGGCCGGTCAGTTCCATATCGAGGCGGGCATCCAGAGCCTGCTGCCCCGCGCCTTCCGCCTGATTGGCCGCCAGGCAACCCTGCGTCGCACGCTGGCCGGCGTGAAGGCGCTGGTGCAATGCGTCCCGCTCCGGATTCATACCGATCTGATCGCCGGTCTGCCGGGGACCACGCTGAAGAGCCTGCTGGCCGATGTGCGCCGGCTGGCCGCCATCGGCCCCGGCGAAATCCAGGTGGAGCTGTTGAAACTGCTGCCGGGCACCCGGCTCGCCGCGGAGCGGGACCGGCTGGGCCTCGTGGCCGCGCCCGAGCCCCCCTACGAAATCCTGCGCGGCCCCGCGTTCCCGCTGGAGGACGCCAACTCCGCGCGGCAACTCGCCTTCCTGACCGACTGGTATTACAACGCGGTCCCGCTCCAGGCCGTGATCCGGGTGGCGTCCGAAAGCCTTCCGTCCTTCTGGAAGAAATGGCTCGCGTTTCATCGGACAAAACACCGCGCGTTCGCGTGTCCGAGTCTTGAGCGCCGGTTCGCCCTGCTGTTCGAATTCGTCTCGAAGCGCGAGTCGGCGCACAGCGCCCGATTGAAACAGCGCATCCAATACGCGTGGATGAAATACGGGTTCAGCGCCCAGCACGGCTTGTGCGCGGCGCAGCCATGGACGGATCCCATTCCCGCGGATGCGGTGCTGGTGGAAGGCGACCGCCAGGCGACCGCGAGCCGGGTGTACCGGGTGAGCCTGGACCGGGACTATCTCTTCGTGTACGGCCGCAAACACGAGCACCAGCGCGCCGTGGCGGTGTATGTGTTGAAATAACTCCTTAGCGAACCCACCGGCGGTGGATTTGCTGAGTAGTTACGCGACCTGTGAGCCCACAATCCATGCAGGCTTTTAGGCTCGGCTCCTGGGAACGCACTCGAACCCCTGTTGCGAAAAATGCGAATCGAAGGCAAAGACCTGTCGAATACCCATGCGGCGCATCAGGCAGAAGCTGACGACATCCACAAGGCTCAAATCCTTGCTGTTCGCGCTCAACACCCCGGTGACACCGGCTTCGTAAGCGGCCTCATCCGGCCACTCGATCCGCAACAACGGATAGATGTCATCATGAAACGCGCGAACCGCCTCCACTCCCAGACGGTGCTGGATCAGCGCCAGGGTCTCGACCAGCACAAACCCCGACGTTGTGAAGGCGGTATCATCGATCAGCAGCTTTTCCCATTCAACGCGAGCCGCCGCATGATGGCGATCATTCCGGTCTAAAACCGCATAAAACGCGGAGGTATCCACAAAGCAGATCATGCCCTGAACACCTCCGCCAGATGCGCATCGTGCCGACGGGACACATCGGAGCGATCGGATTTAAACCGACCGGCCGCCGCCAGCGCCCGCCGAATTCGTTCTTCACGGGCCACCGACTCGCGCTGGGTCAAGAGTGAATCCACCCCCTGGCGGATAATGGACGACATAGACACATGCCGTTCAGCGGCAAGCTGTTTGACTAAAACGCTTTGTTTTTCCGTCAACTGCACTTGTGTTCTATTCATACAATATTCTCCTTACCATCTATGCCATCACTTCTGCCAACATGATGGCACAACACTCGTCAGGTGACAACGCTTTTTTCGATTTTTCTCCAAGCCATATGCTCGCCTGTCGTGATTTTCAACCGCATTTTTTCGGGGAGATTTCGACCGGCAGGAACCCGCCCGCAGCACTGCGTACAGTCCGCCGCGGCGGATGGGCAGACGGCAGGCCCTTGCCGTCCGCTTTCCCGCCATCAATCCAAACGGCGACGAAGGATCCTTCCAGTTGTCTTGGGGAGGGACGCGGGACGCGGTCGCATTGTGCGTGACCGGCTCTCCCCATCTTTGGCTTGGCAAGCGAGGCGCGACTCTCAGCTCGGAGGGAAGACACCTGTGTCGTCCATAGCTCGGCCGGATATTCCCAAACGTGCGGTCGGCATGTCCGCCGTCTTGCTTGCCATAGCCTTGGCGACGGCTGGTCCACCATAGCTGAATGCCCCTTTGGCCGCGGCATCCGCATAATTCCCCGCGTGACCGCTCTGCGGCGGCCAATTATTCCCCCCGGGATACTCCCGCCCATCCCCGCATTGGGCAAAGGTCATCCATTCATCATCCGACGGCAAGCGGTAGCGATAACCTGCGGATAATCGCTCCCGGTCCCGCTCCGTCAGCCAGTCGGCAAACGCCATTGCATCCGCGAAGTTCACCATCACCACCGGTTGGCGGTCCTCATCCTGGTTTTGCCCCTTAATTGCCCCGCTATTATGGTTAGCCTTGAATTTCCGGTACTCCCCGTTGGTCACCTCGTATTTCCCCACCCAGCCGTTCAAGGCCTGAATCCAGACGAATTCCATCCCAATCGCCGGCGAGACCCAGGCCTGGTTTTCGGCCAGCCCGCCACTCGATGTGGCGCCAGGCGCGACCGGAGGCACCACTACGGAGATTCCTCCTCCCAAGCCGGGCAGCCCCGCCAGTTCCCTCGCCGCGTTGCGCATGCCCGAACTCAACAAGTCATCCACCTGCCCCTTCACATCCACGCCGGCCTGATTGGAGATTGCCCCGGTTTCCACGCTCACCAGCGCCGAGTTCACC
>JACQHI010000247.1 GCA_016199105.1 Lentisphaerota bacterium
GAAAAATACCTGAAAGCGGCGCTCGTCGGACGAGGCCGCGTGGCTCAAAAGATCCATGACTTGACGGCCTTGTTGGGTGATTGTGCCCATGACTACCCGCTGTTGAGCCCGATGTCGCGCGATGTTGATTTGCTCTCTCAGTACGCAGTTCTTTTCCGCTATCCAGGCCAGACTGCCACCCGCGAAATGGCGAAGAAGGCGGTTGCCGCCATGCGGCGATGCCGTGATGAAATCCGCGCGGCGCTGGGTTTCAAGGCCGATGCGATAAAGCGGAGACGCACATTTCCGTGAGTCAGCGGTTCACGATTGACGAGGCTCAGCGGTTGAGCGGGGATCGACAAAATGAACTGTAGAAAGCGACAAAATCATTGGGAACTGGAGACGTGAATGCCGGTCGAGTGTAGTAACACTCAACAAATGGTTTTGACGTCAATGATTTTGTCGGGTCTTTTTGCGGCTATTTTTTTATATGCTTTACATACATTATGCTTGTGATACATAGTATTTATTAAAGTGGTGACGGATGTGGCTAAACTGGTCGCCCGGCTTCGTGAGAAGGCCTGTCTCATTCCGGAAGCTATGGCGGACGAGATGGCGGACACCTATAACCTACAACCGATAACCTAAAACCTCCCACCCGCCATCCGCCTTCGCCGGGCCTTCCTTCTTCGCTCAGGCTTCGCAGGACGTGCCGGCGGGACATGCCTACCACCCAACATCCGCCTTCGCCGGGCCTTCGGCGAGACATGCCTACCACCCAACACCTAAAACCTATCACCCCGACTTGCCCCCCATGCCCCCTCCCGTCACCATCATCATGTCCGTCTATAACGGGGCCCAGTATCTCCGGGAAGCGGTTGACGTCATTCTCCGGCAAACGTTCCGCGACTTCGAATTCCTTATCGTCAACGACGGCTCGACCGACGCCTCCGCCGCCATCCTCGAGTCCTTCCATGACCCGCGCATCAGAACAATCCACAATGCCGCCAACCGGGGCTTGACCGCGTCCCTCAACATCGCCTTGCGGCAGGCGCGGGGCGTCTATATCGCCCGACAGGATGCGGATGACATCTCGTATCCCGACCGCCTCGCCCACCAAGTCGAATTTCTTTCAACGCACGACTCCGTGGCGGCGGTCGGCACCCGGTTCCACATTCAGGTTTCACCCCGACCTCTCGAAGAGTCGGGACGCCCCCTGCCCGCAGCTATCGCAACGTTGCAGGCGGGTCCGCCCTTGCTTAATACCCTGCCGACCCACCCTCACATCATCCAATATTCCATGATGCGGAACAATATGTTCTGTCACGGCTCCGTCATGTTCCGCCGGGCCGGCGTCGAGTCCATCGGCGGTTATCATGAGCATTTCTTCGTGGGCCAGGACTACGATCTCTGGCTGCGGCTGGCGGAAATCGGCGACCTGGCCAATCTGCCGACGGCAGATTATTTCTGGCGGCAACAGCCGGAACAGATTTCCGTACGACGCCGCGCGGAACACAACGCGGTACGCGCCGAGATCCAGCGCCTGGCCTGGCAGCGGCAGGCCGACGGAATAGACGCGCTTCAGCGCCGGCTTCCCGCGCCCGACGCCAGCGACCGACCGGCCTGCAGCCGCCTGTTCACCTGGAGCCTCGCCGCCTACCACTATCGACCGGACGCCTTCGCCGTCACGCAGGAACGTTGGCGGCGGTATTGCCGGGAAAACGGCTTCGATCCCCGGGACATCGCGCGGGAGGTCATGGGCGCCATCATGAGCGGGGAGTTTCCACCGGAGCATGCCGCCACGCTGCCCGCGTTGTGGCGGAAACTGGACCTGGGCCCGGACGTGCCGGAGCTGATGGACACGCTCTTGCAACGCCACCAGCCCCGCCTCCGCTCCCGCCTGGCGCTGGCCCGCGACCGACAGGAACGGGTCGTGGTGTTTCCCGCCGGCCAATATGCCCGGAAATGGCTTCCGCTCTGGCACGGCCTGTTTGCCGATGTCATCGCCGGCTGGTACGACGACCGGGCGCCCGCCCCCCTGGACGGCTTGCCGAAGATCGCCCCGGATTCCTCTGTTACCGTTCTGCTGGCGGCGGAGTCCGCCATTCCCGCGTTGATGGAACGCGCCCGCGTCCTGTTCGGAAGCCGGGCGGCCATCATCACGCCGGACGGATCGGGAGAATAAAGAGCGAAAGGCTGGCGTCTATGACAAAATCATTTGCGACAAAATCATTGAAAACCGGAGAAGCGAATGCCGGTCGAGTATAGTGTTGAGATTAAACCCATCGGACAGGAAGGGTTCCATGCCATTGACAAAGTGGTGATGGGGCATGTGTTTGACATCCACAACACGCTGGGCCGGTTCTGCGACGAGCGGATCTACCAGGATGAATTGGCTCAGCGTTGCCGGGCCGGTGGCTTGGAGGTGCATCGGGAAATGCTGCTTCGCGCGTTACACCAGGGGTTCGCCAAGCCTTACTACCTCGACTTGCTTGTTGAGAGAGGAATCATCTACGAATTGAAAGCCGTGGAAACGCTCAATAGCAGTCACCAGCAGCAACTCATCAATTATCTCTTATTGGCTGGCCTCGGTCACGGCAAGCTCGTGAACTTCCGTTCTGCTTCGATCGAGTCGCGCTTTGTGTCCACCCGTCTTTCCCAACAGGGTCGGATTGCTTTCCGACTGGCTGACGACGGATGGCAGGGGGACGATACAAGCAGTCAAAAACTGCGGGAGAACCTCTGTGCATTGCTTGCCGATTGGGGCCTTTTTCTTGATGTGAACCTATACCAGGAGGCACTCCTGCATTTTCTGGATGGCCCGGATGCGGGAATCCAACCTGTTGACATCATGGTGGGTGATCGCATCATCGGCGCACAGAAGATGTGCATGTTGAGCGCTGGAACTGCCTGGCATCTTTCCGCCGTCCGAGAACATCAGAAATCTTACGAGACGCACCTCGTCCGTCTTCTAAACCACATGCGGCTGGAAAGAATCCACTGGATCAACCTCGACCACCAAGATGTAACACTCATAACGCTCCACAAATGATTTTGTTGTCAATGATTTTGTCGAGCTCCCTGTGTCATTACAGAAAACATATGCGGCGCCATATCTCTGAACCACGGAACCACCCTGCTGCATTGCAGAGCGTAGTGGGTTGATAAAATGCAACGCCAGGAATGACAAAATCATTTGCGACAAAATCATTGAAAACTGGAGAAGCGAATGCCAGTCGAGCATGGTGTTGAGTTCAAACCTACCGGAAACGCTCAATAAAATGGTTTTGTTGTCAATGATTTTGTCGTAAAGGCTCTTTCCAGCTATCACCCAACATCCGCCTTCGCTGGGCCTTCCACCGTCGCCAAGGTTTCCGCCGTCGCTCAAGAAGCTATGGCGGACGAGATGCCTACCACCCAACACCTAAAACCTATAACCTGATTTGTCCCCTATGCCCTCCTCAAGCCCCGTCATCCTCGTCACCTTCGCCTTCATCCCGGAGCACAACCGGGTCCACCACGGGCTGGCGGCCATCAGCGGCTACCTCAAGGCGCGGGACATCCCCGTGGAACTCGTCGTCGTGGATCGCGACGATCCCCCGCATTTTGCCCGGCAGATTCTCGCGCATAATCCTTTGTGGGCCGGCTTCACGGTCATCTACAATTACTGGAATGCCATCAACGCGCTGGCGGCGGAACTCAAGCGTCAGGCGCCCGGCCTTCCCTTGATCCTGGGCGGCAAGGGCGTCATTTCGGCGCCGGATTTGTTCCTGCTGGCGCCGGCGTTCGAGCTGCTCTGCCTGTTCGAGGGCGAGCGCGTCGCCCATGAATTGACCGCGCGCCTGCGGGAGCGGCAACCGATCGACACCATCCCCGGAACCTGGGCGCGACAACACCGCGGGCCGATCGTCAAAAACGCCGGCCAGCCCGCCGAGGAAGACCTGGACGCCCTGGGCATGCCCGACTACACGATCTTCGGCGAAACGGTTTTCAAGGCCTATCAATGTTTCGCCTTCTCGCGCGGCTGCCCCTACGATTGTTCTTACTGCGCCAATGCGGCCATCCGCCGCCTCGGCGGCGCCGCCCTGGCCCGGGTCCGCCGGAAGTCCGTCGCCCATGCCCTGGAGGAAATCCGCCACGTCAGCCGCCTGTATCGCGCCGATTTCCTCGCGTTCGACGACGAGACTTTCCTGGCCGACAAAGCCTGGACGCGCGACTTCCTTGAACAATACCGCCGGACCGTTCGCCTGCCTTTCCATTGTCAGACGCGGCCCGAGACGCTCACAGCGGAGATGGCGCACCGTTTGGCGGACGCCGGCTGCCGGGCGTTGAACATCGGCATCGAAAGCGGCAACGACCGGATTCGCTCCAAATTGTTAAATCGAAAGCTGTCCCGAAAAAAGATCTGTGACGCCTTCACCCTCGCGCATCAGGCGGGTCTTCAGCCGGTCTCGTTCAATATCCTGGGGCTCCCGTCGGAAACCTTCGACGCCTTCCTCGACACGATTGACCTGAACGCGGAAGCGCGGCCGGCGAACACCCAGCTCAGCACCTTTTATCCGTATCCCGGAACCCCCTTGGGCGATGAATGCCGGAAACAGGGCTGGGTCCGCGGCGACAACGTCAGTTTCATGCAGGACAGCGTGCTGAACCTGGATACCTTCCCTCCTGACGACATGCGGAAAGCGCGCTGGTGGTTCAATGTCGGGACTTTAAGTTGGTACGCCGCGAACCATCCCTCCTCCGGGCTCGACTGGTCCCATGCGAACCGGCCGCTGCCCGGCCCCGCGCGGATCTGCCTGTGCATCCCCGCGGCGTCCGCTGACCTTCTGCCCTGGGTGGCGCGCGGCGTCATGGCCGCCGCCCATGCCTTCGGACGGCCCATCCCTTGCATCGTGTTGCTTCCCGGGATACCGGAGGACGCCAAACTCCTGGCCCGGCGTTATCCGCACCTGACGTTCCTGGATCGCCAACAAACCTCGCGCGAGGCGCTGCTCTCGGCCGTGACCGCCGGCGGGGCCGATTTCCTCTGCCCGATCGGACCCTATGAATGGATCGGCCCGGACGCGGAATGGATCCTGGAGCAACAGCAGGTTCCGGCCGGAGCGGTGGTCCACGCGCCGGAAATCGTGTATGCCGAAAAAAGCGGGGATCGTCCCGGCCTCCAGGCCTCGCCCGTGGGAAGCATTGACGACCGGCCGACGCTGTTCCCGGTGGCCCTGTTGAAAAACATCGAGCTAACGGCATTGGACAGCGCGGCGGCCATGATTCATGCCTGCCTGGCCTGGGCATCCAAGGGCAGCGCCAGGCCGCCGCGATTTACGCTCGCCACGCCGCTTCTTTTTGGAGACACTTCCCTCATGTCCAAACAAACGGGTTCAGACTTCCGGGTCACCCCGATCGAACCGACCGTTCCCCTCTCTTCCGAGGCGGAACTGCTGGAAGCGTATTTCGAGCAACTGGTGCGCGCCGCCCGGGCGGAATCGTCTCCCTTCGAAGGCTTCGCCTTGTACGGCGCCGGCAAACACACCCGCTGGCTTGTCGGCGTGCTCTCGCGCCGCGACCTGAAACCCACGGTGATTTTCGACGATCAGCCGCAACAGACGCACGTCGATGAAATCCCCGTGGTTCCCACCGCCGACCTCGACCGGTACACACTGAGCTTCATCCTGATTTCCAGCGATTCCGCCCACAACGCCATGGCAGCGAAACTCGCCCCGCTGGTTCGGAGCCGCGCCCTGCGGGTGATCAATCCGTATGAACATCTCCATCACGCGCCGTATGCGAAGAGCTAAAGAAGAGGTTCACGGTTGGGAGGTTCACGGTTCAACGGTTGAAACGAAATGCGACTTTCTGAACGACAAAATCATTGAAAACTGGAGAAGCGAATGCCGGTCGAGTGTCGTGTTGAGCTTAACCCTTTCCGAAAACGCTCAATAAAATGGTTTTGTTGTTAATGATTCTGTCATACTCGCCGAGCCATTATAAGGAAACATACGGCGCCAGATCTGTAACCCACTGAACCACCCTGCCTGCAACGCTGAGCATAGTGAAGGGCGATAAAATGCAACGCCAGGAATGACAAAATCATTTGCGACAAAATCATTGAAAACTGGAGAAGCGAATGCC
>JACQHI010000250.1 GCA_016199105.1 Lentisphaerota bacterium
CCGATGGCGCCCGTCTGGTCGTAAAAGCAGGCCCAGCGTTCCTTCAGCGGGGCCAGCACGGCGCGCGCTTTCTCCACCAGTTCGGGCTTGTTTTTCAACAGGGGGAATACGGCGATCTTGATTGGCGCGAGGCGGGGGGCGAATCGCATCACGGTGCGCGGCTCGTATCCTTGCGGAGCCTGTTTCTTGGGTTCGGCTTCGAGGACGTCGCCGCCGGTGTCGCCCGACGGCACCCATTCCTCGCGGTAGGCCTCGCAGAGCACGGCGAGCGCGATGCGGTCCACGCCGGCGGAGGGCTCCACGACATGCGGGATGAATTTCTCCTTCGTGTCGGCGTCGAAATACTCCATGGATTTCCCGCTGAATTTCTGGTGCTGGCTGAGGTCGAAATCGCCGCGCGCGGCGATGCCTTCCAGCTCCTGCATGCCGAAGGGGAAATCGTACAGGATGTCCACGCACGCGCTGGCGTAATGGGCCAGCTCGTCCTTCTTATAGACATACTGGTTCAGGCTTTCGGGGGGCAGGCCGATCGTGGCATACCAGGCCATGCGTTCCCGGACCCAGGTGTCGTGCCATTCCTGGTCGGTGCCGGGCTTGACGAAAAATTCCAGTTCCATCTGTTCGAACTCGCGGGAACGGAAGGTGAAATTGCGGGGGTTGATCTCGTTGCGGAACGCCTTGCCGATCTGGGCGATGCCAAACGGCACCTTCTGTCGGGAGACGGACAGGACATTCTGGAACTGCACGAAAATGCCCTGGGCGGTTTCCGGCCGGAGATAGGCCACGGAGGAATTCTCCTCCACCGGACCCACGAACGTCTTGAACATCAGGTTGAACGCCCGGGGCTGGGTGAGCTCGAGGGAACCGCAGGCCGAGCACTTCATGCCGGCGGGGAGGGCGAAGCCGGCGTCCGTCTTCTGGAGTTTCGCGCCTTGCTCCTCGCAGAGCATGTCCGCCCGGAACCGTTTCCGGCAGGCCTTGCAGTCCACCATCGGGTCGGCGAAGCTGGAGGTGTGTCCGGAGGCTTCCCAGACCCTGGGATTCATGATGATGGAGCAATCCAGGCCGACGACATCCTCGCGGGCCAGGACGGTGCTGCGCCACCAGGCGTCCCGGATATTGCGTTTCAGTTCGCAGCCCAGCGGACCGTAATCCCAGAACCCGTTGATGCCGTCGTAGATTTCCGAGCTCTGGAAAATGAAGCCGCGCCGCTTGCAGAGCGAGACGAGCTGATCCATGGTCGCCTTGTGGGTATTTCTTTTCATGTGCGGCATCGTGCGAAATGCCGCCAGCAGGGTCAAGCCGAAATGATTCGCGTTGCGCGAATCATGTGCGCAAGAGGAACTTGCGAGGAACACAAAACAACTTCTCACTCACAGGTTTTGACCACAGGTAGGGCGAAACCTGAGCTGGAATAAGGCCGGGGTGGGGCGTATATTCCAGCGCATATCAGAAGGGATGGGATAATGAAACGCACGCTGAGAGTAGGGCTGACGGTCGCCGTGTGTCTGGGACTGGTCGCGTGGACGATGCGGGCGGAAGCCGCCGCGCCGGCCCCCGCCGCCGCGCCCAAGGCTGAAAAAACCGACAGGGCGTCTCCGGACACGCTCAAGACCGAGGACATCGGCAAGCAACTGGACATGGTCAAGAAACTGTTGGCCGAATGCCGGAAGGAGCTCACCGCTCTCCCCACCAGTACCAACATGCCGGCGACGCTGATCCCGAAAAAGACCGATTTCCTGACGAAAAAAGCGGCCCTGTTGCAGAAGGAAAAGGACGCGATCGAGGCTCAGGATCTGGAGCAGGCCCGGCAGGTCCGGCGTGAACGACAGGTGCTGGAATTATCGGCCGGCATCCTGGCGATCGAACTGGAAAAAGCCCGATTGATCGAGCAGGTGGCCGGAGAAACCAATACGGACATCACCGCCGTCTGGAATGAACTCAACCCGGTGTATGACGAGCTGTTGATCAAGCAGACGGCCAAGGTCTCTCTCGAACAGGACGCTATCACTCTGCAGGCCACGGTCAACGAACTAAAGGCGAAACTGGACAAGCTCCTCAAGGATGCGAAGAAACAGAGAGACGAGGCCAAGGCCAGGCTGGACGCCGAAGCCAAGGCGGCGAAAAAAGGGACGGCCAAAGAGGTCAAGCCGAAAGAGGTCAAGGCGAAGGAGACGAAATAGCTCACAACCTCAACAAGAGCCGTTGAACTACGAAATGCGCG
>JACQHI010000252.1 GCA_016199105.1 Lentisphaerota bacterium
GCTCTCCGCAAGCGTCGAGTCGATGACCGGGCCCCGGCCGGGTACGTTGACCTGTCACAGTATGCCGCAGACGAACACGATTTGACCCTCGAAACATTGGCTCGTCCAGTCCGGCGCCAGCCGGCCATGGAATGTCAGGATGTAGTAACCCTTGCGGCGCGCCGCGAACCATTCGTTGCCGCCGTTGACGTTAACGGTAAAATCGGGACCGGGCTCGCCCTTCCACGTGTGGCCCTCGATTTCCCAATTTTGCGCCTGGTTGTGGGGATGCTGGTAGGTGCGGGCCGACCAGGGGTTGGCCGCGACGGCCCGACCGTTGGTTTCGCGGCAATAGAGATAGGTGTATAGTTCACGGTAACGGTCCAGCACCTTCTGAAAGCGCGGGTCGTCTCCGGCATCGCCGATAATACCGCCTTCCTTCACCCACGTGTTCCCGGTCGGCTTCCAATTATCCATGATATAGGAGCCGTAATGCATGTCGTGGGCCAGGAACTCCTGGGCATCGCCGGAGCGCGAGAGGCCCGAGCCGGTCCCCCAGCCCTCGGTGGTCCAGCGCTGCCAGAAGGTCTCGAACCGTTCCTTCTGGAGCGCGTCGCTGGTGGCGCGATGACAGTACCACAACGCCACGGCGATCTGCGCGAACGCATTGCCGTTGACCTTTTCGGTGTGCGTCGCGAAACCGAGGCGGTCGCCCCCCACAATCAGGCCCTCGCGAATGATGTCCTTGACGTCCGGCGGCACGTCGTCGCGCCGCATAAGAACCCAGCCGGGTCGAAAGATTTTGCACCCGTAGTAGCCCATGCCATAGGCCAGGTTGACCCAGGTGGCCGAGCCGCGCGCGTCTCCGGTTTCCAGGAGGCGGAAGCCGTTGAATTCGGCCTGCAGCTCCTTGCGCAACGCCTTTTCCGCGTCGGTTGCGTCGAGCTTGTTCGCCTTGAGCCAGTTGTGGAACCGGACCTGGAAGGGATGCCAGAAGACCTCGCCGTCCACCACCGTGACGCCGCCCTGGAGCAGTCTGGCGGTCTGTTCGTCGGGCGCGAAAACGGCCTGACTGCCCATGCCCACGTAATCGGCGAACGCCCCCTTGTTCGGTTGTTGCAGCGTCACCTTGACCAGGTAATCGCCTGGGCCGTCGCTGACCTCGAGGACCAACACCTGGCCGTCATAGGCGCCGGGGGGGCTGACCTCGATGGCCGGGCCCGTCCACATTTTGGGGGCCACATAGCCGCCGTCGGCCATGCCGTCGAACAGGACCTTGCCGTCCTGCGCCGTCAGCTTGAAGCGGCGCGTGCGCGGCTCGTCGGGCTCCGCCACCGCAAAATAAATACCGGTTGTGTTCCGGGGGACAGTGATGAAGCGTTTTTTCAACAGAGCGCCGTGCCCGTACATCCAGATGGGATGTCCGGCCACGCCGTACGCGAGCGCCGGACTCAGGCGCAGGGTCACGTAGTGATCCGGCGTGCCGGCCAGCACGATACGATAGATTCCCTTCTTGCCCCCCTTGACGGGGCGGTCGAACGCGCGGGCCGTGAGCGTCTTGAGATGGGCGGGGTCCGACCACGCGCTCCACCGGGAGGAGGGCGTGGTTCCGGCGGCATAGTGGGTCATGAAACTCTGCAATTCGTGATCCCAGCCGCCGACGCGGTCGGGCGGGTTGGCCGGGGTGCAGCCGTCGTCCGGGATGATTTCGCGCACCACGGGCAGTCCGTCGGGGTCGTAGATTTTGAATAATATCTCGCGCGGCCCGTTGGCGGAGAGGTTGATGTCCCGGACGTCGAGACTCACGGTGAAGTCCTTGCCCTCGGGGTTCGCGACGTAGGCGGTGACGCCATCGTACAGGCGGAACACCTGCCCGTCGTCTGAGGCGCTCCCCTGGGTCGCGGCAAACCCCGCCGTCAGTTGACCCCAAGCAGCGAAACAGGCGATCCATTTAATCAGGCGAGTGCGCGTTTTTGTTGCCATTGAAGATAGGGTAGGTAGTCGCAATGGACAGTCAACAAGAAACATGAGCATTGACGTAATCGGTCAGTGAACGATGCCTCTGATCCGTGCGGTCTTCCACGTCGTGCTCCAGAGGCGTTGTTAGGTTCCCCCTTTTCTGTTTAATCCCTGGAGAGCCCACCGCATGAATCCCAGCGTGAAAATGTAGCAGCCAAGTCCGTAAACCAGGCCGAAGACCCGTAGCGTTGTGAATCCAAGGGTCCGAATATAAACGAGCAGGCTGTAAGAGACACACGTCAGGTAGCTGAGAAGGCAGATAAACAGTGCAATCGTGGGGGCCGTGAAGGCCCAGTAGCCCAGGCGCGAACTGCGGTCGCTGAGCCAGCGAGCGACCGCCACATAGGCCAACACCATCCCGGCCAATGCGGTGAATCGCCAGAACCCGCACTGAATTGTCGACTGGTCCAGAGTCCACCCGACCCAACTGAGATTGAATGGGGTGGTGAAAAGCTTGCCAGTGACTAGAACCCGAATGGCGGGGCTGAACCACAAGGCGAACGGGATCAGCGCCAGTAATAGGAAAAGAACCGTGCACAGGGAACCCATCTTGGCGTTCTGGGCAAGCTCCCCCAGCGCGGGCAGGCGAGGATATTTGAACCATGGACACACCATGAAAAGCAGGGCAAATACGATCCATTCCGTGGCGAACAGTAGAAGCGCGTATAAGGTCACTGCAAAAAACGCGTGTAACTCCAAGACGGCCAGGAGAATCAGTACAGTCACCACAAGGCCGACAACGGCCAAGGATCTGATTCTGTTCGCTCTTGTCAGACTGTTCGTCCCGCCAAGCCGTGGCGTTTCCGGCCAAGGGGCCAAGACGAAAAGAACTGCACAACCGAGCCATGCCCAGCGGCTGAATGAACGACATATCAAACCTATCTGGTCGACGTTAACGAAGTGCCAGACGGCGGGTGGGTAGTGGTCGCGTCCAAGCGAAACCAACGGGCTTGCCAGCGCATAGAGGAAGATGACAAAGCCCACGCCTGACAGCGCGGACCCGGGGGATAACGGCCTGCTGCCGCGTGGCCGCGATGCGAACAGAAGCAAGGGCGACGCGATCGCAAGGGCCAAGCCGCGCAGTAGGTTGAGCACCCATGTCCAAGACGCCGTGCGCTCGACTGGCGATCCGAAAACCGAGACGCCCGCTATCAGAAGGAGTAGCCCTATGGCGCCCATCTTTGCGAGGCCAAACAAGTCCAGGAAGGCGTACATGCCGGCGGGAGGGGTTCTCACCAGGGTCGTTGCCAGGATTAGGCCCATGAACACAAAGAGGCGCACTGCCGTCTTTACGTGCTCCACGCGATGAAGCAGTATCACCCCGGCGAATGCAGCGGTCAGCCATGCCGGCAACGCCGGGCCATGATGACTCGCTAAGACAACAAAGGCAAAACTGTCTTGGACGGGTATGAGCCACGTGCCGAGAAGGCCAAGCACCAAGGTCAATCCCAGTCGAATGGCAGGTTGAGGGAAATGTGAAGCCGAGGACAAATCGTTTTCCACCTTCATATTTCCTTGCCGAACGGCGCGTCTCCGCGCCGTAGTGTTGCGGCTCAGAGATCCAATTGGACGGCGACTGCGCGGGCGATGCCTTGCATATCATCCGGCGCCACCTCGCCGGCTTTGTTGACCAACCGTTTCTTGCTTACGGTGGTCAGTTGGTCTGCCATGGCCTTGGACTGCTTGCCTCGGAAGGTAACGTAGGCCTCGCTCGGGTAGAGTCTCTCGACGCTTCCCGTGAGAGGGACGACTTGGACACGGTTGAGAAATTGATTGGCGGCATCGTTGCTGACAATGACGGCAGGCCGCTGCTTGCGGATTTCACCGCCGACGGAGGGGCCGAAGTTGACCCACCAGATCTCACCTCTCTTCATCGTTCACGTCCCTACACGTTGCCTCGGCCCACTCAAGGGCTTCCGATTCCCTGACCCGGTCTGCCGACATCGTTCGATACGCAGCGTACAGATCGCTCTTGACGACATGCGGACGGACTAGGGTTTCTACGAAGTGACTGATCCTGCGGGGGCCGACGACGTCCCTGAGTCCGTCATAGACTTCCGCGTCGATAGTCAGGGTAAGTTTCTTCTGCATCACAACATCCTTTCCTTTTTTATTTCTCTACACGTATGCTGCACGTGTAACGTGGAGAAGTCAAGTCTCGTAGTTTCCGCATTCTGTTTTTCGCATCCGGCTCCTTCATCTTTCCGCCTTCTACCCGATCCCGGGCGGCAAGTCCTCGATGCAATCGTGGATGTACGAGATGCCGCGTTTTTTTTCGGGATCGCCGGCGCCGAGGAACAGGACGCTGACGGCGAACCGGTCCGTCAGGCGCACCACCTTGAGCACGAGCCGGTGGGGCTGGTGGGTCAACGGCAGGCTCGATCCGCCGCTGCCGTGAGTCCAGCCGCTGAACTCGCCGGAGGCCGCCACTTCCCGTCCATCCAGCCACGCCCGATACGGGCCGTTCTGACTGATCGTCAACCCGCCACTCACCCCGGCTGCGCCGGGCGGGGCGGCCACGCGCAGGGTACGGGTGAGATAATAACAGCATTGGCCCTTGAAGCCGCCGAGGTGCGCTTCCTCGATCAGGTCCTCGCCGCGCTCCAATCGAAAGGGGTCCTCTTCGGGAATCTCTTCGCGGCCCAGCCGCTGTTCGTCCAGATACGGGTGATCTAGGCGCGCGTGCTGATTGTAGGAATCCGGGCCGGGCCAATACCATTCGCCATAGGCGGCGATCTTGGGCCACGGGCGTTGCGAATGGCGCGCCATATCCCACGCGTCCCAATAAGGGCCATAGACCAACCACTGCCGCGCGCCGCCAAGCCCGAATTCGCGGCTCGCTTTTTCCTCCCCCCGTTCCAGCCAGCGCGCCATGAACAGATTTTTATCCGCCAGCCAGGCGCCCGGCGTTTTGCGGCGGATCGTGGCCCGCCATTCGTGCCGGCCTCCGGCGGACACGGTCGCGGGCGCCGAATCGAGTTCCACGCGAATGCCGGAAGGCGCGGTCACGCGTAGCGTGCCTTCACGGGCTTGCGCCGTAGGATTATGTGCTATCAACCGCACTGGGGTGGCGCGCACGTTCCACAGAACGGGCTCCTCAAGATAATCCACCTCGATGGAGAAGGCCGGTTCGGGCGGCGGGCGGATGGTAATCGTCGGGGCGTCGGTCAAGGTCACGGCGCGGTTGCGCAGAAAAGCCATTTCGACGCCCACCCGGGCGGTGTCTTCGGAAAAGTCGGCGGGCGGGGCGTTCTTGTGCTTGACGGCAATCTCGCAGACCAGGTTCGCGCCCAATTTCGTTCGCCAGTCGGCCGGCAAACCCTCCAGGCCGCGCAGGACGCCCAGGAGTGCGCCGGCCGTGGCGGCCGTGCAATCGGTATCCCAGCCGCTATTGACGCATAGCAGCATGGTTCTCTTGAAATCCAGCCGTCCCAGGAAGAGCGCCATCAGGACGATGGCCTGATTGGTAATCGCCTTGCTGGCGTCGCGGTCGCCGTAGGCGCGAATCACCTGCCGCCAGGCACGCCGATGCTCCGGATAGCGTTCGCAAATGCGCCGCACCTCGGCGACCATGCGGGCCTCGGGGCAATCCGCCGGCACGACGGTCAACGCCGTTGCCAGGACTTTGTCCAGTTCGTCGCAGACGAACGCCTGGGCGATGGCGGCGGCGAGGAAGCGCTCGATGCGCACGCTGGCTCCGCCATGGTCCAACTGGGCATCCAATTGCGCCAGGTCCGCCGCCAGTTCCGGGTTGCCCGGCGCCACCAGGCCCCAAATTTCGGCCCGAATCGGACAACCCTCCGATTCCCAGAAGAATTGGTTGTTCCAGGTTCCGGAGAGCGGTGGGGCGATCCCGCGCTGCGCGTTATACAGGAAGTGGCCGTATTCGCAGAAATTGTACCAACATCGATCCAGCCAGTACTCGGCCAGCTCGCGCGAGGTCAGGAACACGCCGCGCTCCTGCATGGCTTCGAGCCAGACGATCTGAATATCCAAATCGTCGTTCGGCGCGTTGAACGAAGGCCACAGCGTGTCCGGGGTCACGTCGCCGAACAACTTGTGATTCTCGTATGGCGCGCCCACCACGCCACCCAGCGATTTGCCGATCCAGCCGGCCAGTACTTTATCCCGGTAGGCCGGGTAGGGAATTCGCAAGTTCATTCTGTGTCCTTATTTTCCGATGGGCAGCAACTCGATGCCCTCGCCCTCGGCGGGCGATTTGATCCGGAATCGCATGGCCGACACCACGCTGGTGCGCGGGCCAAA
>JACQHI010000271.1 GCA_016199105.1 Lentisphaerota bacterium
AGATCAACGAGGCGCTGTGGTATTTCATCAAGGAGACGCCGGGGGTCATCGGATTCGCGGGCGGGGAGAAGCCGGCGCCGTTGACGCCGCGGGAAGTGGAATCCTTCATGCACCAGGTGAAGGAGCGCGAGGAAAAAGTCAAGCCGAAGGTGATCTTCGAGCCGGGCGAGATGGTGAAGATCAACGACGGGCCTTTCCTGAATTTCGAGGGACGGATCGAGGAAGTGGACCCGCTGAGGGGCAAGCTGAAAATATCGGTTTCGATTTTCGGCCGCACGGCCCCGGTCGAGCTGGAATACTGGCAGGTGGAACGCGTGGAGGAATTGAGAGAGGCATTGCATGGCAAAAAAGATCACAGCGGTCATTAAGCTTCAGATTCCGGCCGGGCAGGCCAATCCGGCGCCGCCCGTCGGGCCGGCGCTGGGGCAGCAGGGCGTGAACATCATGGCCTTTTGCAAGGAGTTCAACGCCACGACACAGGCCCAGGCCGGCCTGGTGATCCCGGTGGTCATCACCGTTTACCAGGACAAGTCCTTCACCTTCATCACGAAGAGCCCGCCGGCGTCGGTGCTCCTGAAACAGAAGGCCGGCCTGGCCAAGGGCTCGGCCATCCCGAATCGCGACAAGGTGGGCAAGGTGACCCGCCAGCAGGTTCTGGAGATCGTGGGCTTGAAGAAGAACGACCTGAATACGAAGAACGAGGAGCAGGCCTTCCGCATCATCGCCGGAACGGCGCGCAGCATGGGAATCGAGGTGGTGGACTAGCCATGGCCAAGCACGGAAAAAAATATCGGAAAATCCGGGAGGCGATTCCGGACAAGGTGTACGCGTTGAAGGAGGCCATCGACCTCGCCCGTAAAAACGCGACGGCGAAGTTCGACGAGTCGATGGATATCGCCTTCCGCCTCGGCGTGGATTTCAAGAAGTCCGAGCAGGTGGTCCGGGGCACGGTGAGTCTGCCGCACGGCACCGGCAAGAAGGTGCGCGTCCTGGTGTTCGCCAGCGGCGCGGCGGCCGACGCGGCCCGCCAGGCGGGCGCGGATCACGTGGGCTACGAGGACCTGATCGCCAAGATCCAGGGCGGCTGGCTCGATTTCGACGTGGCCATCGCCACGACGGACGCCATGAAGGAAGTCCGGAAGCTCGGGAAGTTTCTCGGACCGCGCGGCCTGATGCCGAATCCCAAGACCGGCACCGTGACCGACGACATCGCCTCGGCGATCCGGCAGTTCAAGGCCGGGCGCGTGGAATTTCGCATGGACAAGCACGGCAACGTGATGGTGCCGTTCGGGAAACGGTCGTTCGAGACGGCGAATCTGGAAACCAACGCCAACGCCGTGATCCACGCCGTGCTGGCGGCGAAGCCGGCGTCCACCAAGGGCATTTACGTGAAGCGCTGTTCCGTCAGCACGACCATGGGCATCGGTCTTCGGGTCGAGGTGCGGGAAGCGGCTAAAGCGGAATAACGAGGAAGGGACGGTAGCGCCATGAGGTCGGAAAAAATAGCCATCGTCGAGGAAATCCGCTCCCGGGTCGCGGAGTCCCACTATGTGGTGCTCGCGGAATACAAAGGCATGAAGGTGGCGAACGCCGACGAACTTCGCCGGCGCCTGAAAAAGATCAACTCGCGCTTTCACGTGGTCAGCAACGCATTTTGGGGCAAGGCGACCTCGTCCTTCGACTGGAGCCGGCGCCTGCCGGCGTTGACCGGGTCCACGGCGATGATCGTGGGCCAGGGCGACATCTGCGAGGCCGCCAGGATGTTGAAGGATTTCCGGCAGGACTGCCAGAGTTTCAAGGTGAAGCTGGGCGTGATGGACGGGGCCGTGCTCTCGGCGGCGGACATGGATGAATTGGTCCGGCTGCCGTCGCGGCTGCAATTGTACGCCATGCTGGCCGGCGCGCTGGCCGGGCCGATGTCGCAACTGGCGGGCGTGTTCCGCCAGACGATGTCCGGGCTGCTGAACGTGTTGAAGGCCGTTGAGGAGAAGAAGAAAAGCGTCAATCCGCAATAAGGGAACAACCGTGTAGAACAGGAGAGAATGCCATGTCGGACGAAGTCAAAGCGGAAATCCAGGTGGAAGGCAAGATGGCCGAGTTTATCGAGTGGATCGAAAAGATGAGCGTGCTGGATTTGTCCAAGCTCGTCAAGGCGCTCGAGCAGCGGTTGGGGGTGACGGCGGCGGCGCCCATGATGGCGATGCCGGCGGGTGGCGCGGCGGCGGGCGGCGCTCCGGCCGCGGCGGCCGAGCAGACCGAATTCACCGTGGTGCTGGCGGCGGCGGGCGCGCAGAAAATCCAGGTGATCAAGGTCGTCCGCGAGATCACCGGGCT
>JACQHI010000253.1 GCA_016199105.1 Lentisphaerota bacterium
CATAACGCTGAACGAATGATTTTGTTGTTAATGATTTTGTCGATAATCCCGCGATCCCGCGAAGCTCGGGACAAGAGCGTGAGACGAGGCCATGGCTTACCCGCCCAGGTCGTGGTCGATTTTGCTGGGTTGCGGGCTGAGCCCGCTTTGTGCCTCTTTGCAGCTATTCAATGCCGGCCTGACGGTTTTTCCAGCATGGCCCAAGTCAGCCGGGTTTCCGGTTCGATATCCGCCACGGCCCGGGAGCCGATCGCATGGTCCCACTGGTCCGCCAGGATACGATCGTCCATCAGGCTGCGACGGAACACGAGTTGTTCCGGCGCCAGGGATTCCCCTTTCCGGATCCGCCGGCCGGCGTACAGGGATTTTTTCATCAGATGCCGGTATTTCAACTCATCCTCCGAAAGCTCGAACGTGTCGCTGCCCATCGCCTCATCGGCCTGCTGCAGCATCTCCACGAGGCGTTTCAACTCGGGGGGATTGAGGGAGGAATAATAATCCGTCTCCTTCAAGGACCGGTCCAGGGTGAAATGCTTTTCCACCACCGCACAACCCAGGGCGGCGGCCATCAGCGGCACCGACAGCGCCATCGGGGATTCGCCGTCCACGTGATCCTGCAACCCCACGGGCAGCCCGAACGCCTCCCGCAACGCCTGGATTTTTCTCAGATTGATGTTTTTCAAGGCGGTGGGAAAGTTCTGATAGCCGTGCATCAGGACGATGGACTGCGTGCCGCCCTCGTGAAGGCAGTCGATCGATTTCTGGATTTCGTCCCGCCGCGAGCCTCCCGCGGACAGATAGACGCATTTCCCATCCCGCGCCACTTCCTTCAAAAGCATCCGATCGGAAGCGGACGACGAGTGGAGCTTGTAACCCGACACGTTCATTTGGCGGGCGATCTCGAGACTCGGAACGTCGAACACATCGATGATCACGGGAAGCCCCAGGGACGCGCACACCGCCGCCGCCTCGATCCACTGGGCATCGGAAAACTCGATTTTCCGGTAGAAATCGAACCGGGGATGATCCGGGGCCACCAATTCGCGGGCGCGAAAGATCTGGAACTTCACGAACGCGCAGCCGGCCTCGTGGGCCGCCTCGATCATCTTCACCAGCACCGGCCAGCGCCCTTCATGCGCGCTGGCCACTTCGGCAATCACCGGCACATTCATTTTCGGCTCCTTTCGGAATCACCAACATTCTTTTGTAGTCGTAGTTTCTCATGCATAAGGCTTGCCATCGCGGCGGCGAAAAACATAATGGTTTCCGATTTTCGCCATTATAAAAAGTCGCGTTGCTTAGCGGGCAGATACGGATTGTTGCCCGCGAATCGCGCGAATGGACGCGAATGAGAACAGGGATTAAGTGCCCTGGAAAGGAACTATACGACATGGCCAAACCCAAAACAAGCGTGGCGACGGCCGAAACCATGGCCGGTCTCCAACGCGACATCTCCGTTTCGGAGTTTTTCCTCAAGAACCGGCATCTCCTGGGATTCGACAACCCCAAGAAAGCGTTGCTGACCACCGTCAAGGAAGCGGTGGATAATTCGCTGGATGCCTGCGACGAAGCGGGGATTCTGCCTGAAATCAGCGTGGATATCCGGCAGCTCGCCGACAAGCGTTTCCGGGTGGCCGTGCTGGACAACGGTCCCGGCATCGTCCGGGCGCAGATCCCCAAAATATTCGCCAAGCTCCTCTACGGTTCCAAGTTCCACCGCCTCCGGATGTCGCGCGGCCAGCAGGGCATCGGCATCAGCGCGGCCGGCATGTACGGACAGTTGACCACCGGCACCTCCACCGTGATCCAGTCGAAGATCAAGAACGCCCGGACGGCCCATCACATCGAAGTCCAGATCGACACGCGCCAGAACAAGCCGGTCATTCTGAAGGATACCGAAGTCCAGTGGCAGCCGGAATTTTTTCCGACCACCCCGGAAGGCACCCCGAAGGAACCCGTCCGTACCACGCACGGCACCTGCGTCTCCATCGAAATGGAGGCGGCGTATGTCAAGGGCCGCCAGTCCGTGGATGAATACGTGGCGCAATGCGCCATCGTCAACCCGCACCTGCAACTGCATTACCGCCTGTCGCTTTTGCCCAGCAAGCCCGCCGCGGCGGACGGTGACGCCAAAGAGGCTGTCGGCCAGTTACGAGGTGGCTTGACCGCTCCCGTGAGGGACGTTGGCCCGTCCCAACGGGACTCACGTCCGCGGGCGGGCATTTCCGCGGACAAATCCGTCGCGGCGGAGCGCGACGGCCACCTAAGCGCCAAGGCAATACTCGCCCCGACTGGCAGCCCCACCGTCGCCGAGGCTATGGTGGGCAGGGAGGGCGGGTGGACCACCTACTTCCGGGCCACGACGGCGGCGCCCAAGGCGCCCATGGAAATCAAGCCGCACCCGCATGGCGTGGAGCTGGGCATGCTCATGCAGATGCTCAAGGACACCGACGCCCGCTGGATCAAGTCGGCCCTCGCCCACGATTTTTCGCGGGTCAGCGACCGGACGGCCGCGGAAATCTGTCAGCGCGCCGGCCTGGACCCGAAGGCCAAGCCCGCCACCATCGCCCACCGCGAAAGCGAAGCCCTATTCAAGGCCATCAACGAAACGAAACTGATGCGGCCGCCCACGGATTGCCTGTCGCCCATCGGCGAGGACCAGATCGTGGCGGGCCTGAAAAAGCAGATCCAGGCGGATTTCTACACCGCCGTCACGCGCAGTCCCGACGTGTATCGCGGCAATCCCTTCCAGATCGAGGTCGGCCTGGCCTATGCCAAACCGGGCGACAACGAGGATGTCGCGGCCGAGGAGCCGGTGCGCCTCATGCGGTTCGCCAACAAGGTGCCCCTCCTCTACATGGGCGGCGCCTGCGCCATGAGCAAGGCCATGATGGCCGTGAACTGGAAAAGCTACGGGCTCTCCCAGCCGAAGGGCTCGCTGCCGCTGGGCCCCCTGGCGGTGATGATCCACATCGCCAGCGTGTGGGTGCCGTTCACCAGCGAAAGCAAGGAGGCGATCGCACATTATCCGGAAATCGTCCGTGAAATCGTCTTCGCCCTGCAGGAGGCCGGCCGGCAGTTGGGCGTTTTCCTCAGCCGGCGCCGGCGCCAGCTCGAAATGGAACGAAAACGCAGCTATATGGAAAAATACCTGCCGCATCTCGCCCTGGGCTTGAGGCAGATCCTGGCGTTGTCGGAGAAGGACGAATCCGGCATCGTCGCGAAATTGAAGAACATGCTGGAAAAAACGCACCTGGAGGTCTAGCGATTTTGGATCACGCATTTCGCGTGACAGGTTTTGGACTGGTCCCGTTGGCGTGTGCCACGTTGGGCAATCACGTGACCACGTTGACACGTGCTACGTGACTCACGTGGCGCCACTCACGTGGGACGGGCCAACGTCCCTCACGGGATTGCCGATTTTGGATTGGGGGGCAGAGGCAAGAAACAGACCGGATCGATTGGCCGCAAAAAAGCGCCACGTCGCTTCGCAAGTGGCCACTTGGCCGCAAAGCGGCAGACGTGGCAAGATGCTCAATGAGGAGGCAGAATATTGGTGCATTAAGGGAGGGTGGCAGGCCCCTGCGCCGTGGCTTCGGCGACCAGGGTGAGACAGGCGTCCAGCCTGTTTCACCCTTAAAGATGACAGGCCAGTCCATATAGATTGATTCTGCTGAAAAACCCCGGATTAACGCCGCGTGAGGTCACGCGGCCTACAAGAAATAGGCCTTTTTGCTGGCCCGGTGACCCCACCGGGCGGGTTTTCAGCAGAATATAGATTAAGGAAATACCATGTCGAAAAAAGGATCCGCAAAAGCCGCGCAGGCGCCGAACCTCGTCTCCAAGAAGGACTCCGCCCTGAAGATCGTGTCGGTGGCCGACACCATTTACGGCGACATCCGGAAGCGCAAACGTCCCCACATGAGCTTTCCCGTGCGCTCGCTGGCCAACGTGAAGTACGACGTTCGCAAGGGCCACTTCGAGATCCTGGACCGGATGTCCGTCCGCACCCTCACCTACAACACGGTCAAGACCTTCGCCCAATCCATGCGCCTGCTGGCCACGACCAAGATCGACCTGCTCGACAAAAAGGACATCGCCGGCAAACGCGAGGTCTATTACAACAGCAAGAGCTGGGGCGAATGCCGGTTTGACGAACAGCCGGAGAGCGACTCCCTGCTGGACGACATGGAGGCCATGCTGGCCATCAACCGCGAGCAGCTCGGCTACATCCCCGAGGAGCGCGGCGGCGAGGTGACGGGCCCGCTGGTCGTCATCGACCGGAACCCCGAGACCGGCGCCCCCGTGGAAATCAACTGCGCCAACCTGGGCACGGGCGCCTGGAGCATCCCGTCGCAAGTCGAGCACCTGCGGTTCAAGACGAACGCCAAATTCATCCTGGCCATCGAGACGGCCTCGCTCTTCCAGCGGCTCGTGCATCACCGCTACTACGCGACCGCCCACTGCATCCTGATCTCCATGAGCGGCGTGCCCACCCGCGCCTGCCGGCGGTTCATCCGCCGCCTGTCGGACGACGCCAACCTCCCGGTCTATGCCTTCACCGACGGCGATCCGTACGGGTACTGCAATATCTACCGCACGCTCAAGGTCGGCTCCGGCCAGGCCGCGCACATCA
>JACQHI010000254.1 GCA_016199105.1 Lentisphaerota bacterium
CTCCACGGCCAGCAGATCGCCCAGGTCGCCGTCCTGCAGCAGCTTCTTCGCCACGAGAAACTGGCGATCGAACCGCATGGTCTGACCCACCAGAAACTTCCGCTTGTGCCGGCGTACCAGCCCGACCAGCCGCCGGGCATCCTCCAGCCGCGTGACCATCGGCTTGGTGCAGACCACGTGCTTCCCCGCCTCCAGAGCGGCGACGCAGTGCTCCGCGTGCAGGTGATCCGGGGAAAAGACGCAGACCACGTCCACGTCGTCGCGCGCGACCAGCTCCCGGTGATCGGTGGTCTGGAAGGGAATGTTGAACTCCCGCGCGCTGCGTTCCACCACCTCGCGTCGGCGGCCGCACACGGCCCGGACCCGGAACCGCAGACCGGCTTCCTTTTCCAGGAGGGTCAGTGTGGACGCCATGTTGTTGACGGACATCCCGATGATGCCCAGCCGGATATCCGCTTTCTTCTTCATAAAACCCTCACGTCAAATCATGATACGCGAACTTGCGGGGACCGGCGTGCGACAGTTTGTACGGGAACCGGTCGCGCAAGCCTTCCATGATCCCGAACATGTAGTGCTCGTCGGTATGCCAGCCCTTCTTTTTCTTCTCGATGATGGCGATGACTTCCATGGGATCCAGCGGCCCCCGCGCCTTGACGATGGCCAGCACCTCTTTTTCGAGCGGCGCATATTCCAAGGGCTTCACGTTGCCGCTTTCCGCCAACCGGATGGCCTCGCCCAGCGCCCTCGCCTCGGCCCGGCCCTTGGCGAGCCCGACCATGTTGCTCGTGGAGATGATCCGCGGAATTACCTCCTCGGCCACCGGGCACAATCCCTCTTTCCAATCCACCTTGCCCGTGTAGAGGTGGCAGTTATAGGGACACCCCTTGTTGCCGTAGGCGTTCGGATTTCGGAAGAAGTCGTACATATAGGCCGGCCGTTGGGTGAACCCGAACCAGATGTGCGCGCCCGCCTGCCGCAGCGCGGCGTGAAACACGGGCTGGGTGATCCCCTTCCGCTCGCCGCGGAAGAGCGCCGACCAGATATAGGGCGCCACCACGCTGCCGGGGACCGGCTTGCGCTGATCCAACCATGAGCAGTCCGCCACGGCCTCGTCGAGAATCCCGCGGACCTGGCGGTATTCCTTGAGATAGCCCGGCACCTTCTTGAGTTGGGCCACGCCCACCGCGGCCTGGAGTTCCGTCATGCGGTAGTTGGACGACAGCACTTCCGGGCTTTCCCCGAAGATGATGCGGCGATTCAATTCGGCGAACAGCCGGTCGTCGTTCGTGATGGCCATGCCGCCCTCGCCCGTGGGCAGTTGCTTGCCCATATTGAAGGAAAACGTTCCGATGGCGCCCCAGTTGCCCACCAGCTTGCCCTTGTAGCTGGCCGTCAGGGCATGCGCGCAATCCTCCAGCAGGATGATGCCGTGCTTGTCGGCGATCTTTTTCAGCTTGTCAACCTCAGCGGGGAATCCCCAGAGGTGCGTGACCCAGATCGCCTTCGTGCGTTTCGTGATCCGCTTCTCGGCCGAGGCTGGATCCATCAGGAAGTTGTCGGGCCGGACATCCGCCCACACCGGCACCACGTTGTTGTGCAGGCAGGCGATGCCGTGGAATTGCACCACCGGGTCGCAGATGATCTCGTCGCCGGCCCCGGCGCCGATCGCGCCCGGGATGGCGTGCATCAACAGCATGGCCGCGCCGCCCGCCACGGCATGCTTGGCGTGCAGTTCGCGCGCGAAATCGGCCCGGAACTGGTCCATGAACCCGCCCCGCTTGTCGCAGAAGCAACCGCTCTCGATCACTTTCGTCAGATTCCTGATTTCCTCTTTTCCAAACTTCGGCATGGCATCCTCCTGTCGTCGTTAAATCCAGACTCGGCCGTTCATTCCACTACGAAACACCTGCCCGCAGTGCTACAGCGTTGCAGGCGGAAGCGAAAAGCGCGAAACACGAATTTTTACCACGGATGGCACGGATACCACTGATACGGGATGGGCTAACC